>NZ_JBYSXD010000009.1:47610-111149 GCF_058781865.1 Arthrobacter sp. FW306-1B-F12A | reverse complement strand
GGAAAGCGGCCCCCGACACCAAAACCGGGAGCCGCTCACCACTGCCTCTTGACAACAGCTTCTACATATCAGTTGGGTGGGGCGCCTAGTTGAACACCACTGTGCGGGTGCCGTCGAGCAGGACGCGGTGCTCTGCGTGCCACTGCACAGCCTGTGCCAGCGTGCGGCCCTCGACGTCGCGGCCCATCTGCACGAATTGCTCGGCCGTGCGTGCGTGGTCCACCCGGATGACTTCCTGCTCGATGATCGGACCCTCGTCGAGGTCCGCCGTGACGTAGTGCGCAGTGGCCCCGATGATCTTCACGCCCCGGGCATGCGCCTGGTGGTAGGGCTTGGCCCCCTTGAAGGACGGCAGGAAGGAGTGATGGATGTTGATGGCCTTGCCGTTGAGCTCGGAGCAGAGCTCGTTGGAGAGTACTTGCATGTAGCGCGCCAGGACGGTCAGCTCGATGCCGTGCTCATGGATGAGTGCGAGCAGCTTCGCCTCGGCCTGCGCCTTGGTGTCCGGGGTGACCGGGATGTGGTGGAAGGGGATCCCATAGAACTCCGCCAGGCCTTCGAGGTCCCGGTGGTTGGAGACGATGGCCGGCACCTCGATGGGGAGGGTTCCTGAGCGTTGCTGGAAGAGCAGGTCGTTGAGGCAGTGTGCGTCCTTTGAACCCAGGATCAGGGTACGGACCTTCTGGCCCACCGGGTTGATTTGCCACTTCATGCCGAATTCTTCGGCCACCGGGGCCAGCGCCGCACTCAGTTCAGCCTGGCTCGAAGACGTTGTGGCTTCCACCCGCATGAAGAAGTTTCCCGTGCTGGGGCTGCCGTATTGCTGGGAATCTGCGATGTTGCAGCCGGCCTCCAACAAAGCCCCCGCAACGGCGTGCACAATTCCGGGCCGGTCCGGGCAGGACAGGGTTACAACAAAAGACGTAGGCAGGGTGGAGTCAGTCACAGCTAAAGCCTACCGTTGCGCACCTGTTGTACTGTTTAAGTCGTCGCGACTGGCGTTGGGTGGTGCACCACCAGGGAGCGGCATTTTGAAGACCACGGATCGTACGCCTGGGCCGAGGGTCACGTTTTACTGTCGCTGTGCCATGCCCCGTAATCAAAGGCATGGAAAAAACCCAGCCGGTAGCCTGACCTGTAGAAATACCCGTTGCCTATCCAGGAGATCTTCGTGACCACCACCACCATCACCTCCGCGACCATCAGCAACCAGCCGCTTGCCGAGCTCGACCCCGAGATCGCAGCAGTTCTGGAACAGGAACTCGGCCGCCAGCGCGGCACCCTGGAAATGATCGCTTCCGAGAACTTTGCGCCCCGCGCCGTCATGGAAGCCCAGGGCTCGGTCCTGACCAACAAGTACGCCGAAGGCTACCCGGGCCGCCGCTACTACGGTGGTTGCGAATACGTGGACGTCGCCGAGCAACTGGCCATCGACCGCGTGAAGGCGCTCTTCGGCGCCGAGTACGCCAACGTCCAGCCGCACTCCGGTGCGCAGGCCAACGCCGCAGCCCTGTCCGCCATGATCACTCCAGGTGACAAGATCCTCGGCCTTTCCCTTGCCCACGGCGGCCACCTGACCCACGGCATGAAGCTCAACTTCTCCGGGAAGCTCTACAACGTGGCTGCCTACCAGGTTGAAGAAGACACCTTCCGCGTGGACATGGACAAGCTGCGCGAACAAGCCATTGCCGAGAAGCCCCAGGTCATCATCGCCGGCTGGTCCGCTTACCCGCGCCACCTCGATTTCGCAGCCTTCCGTTCCATCGCCGACGAGGTTGGCGCGCTCCTCTGGACGGACATGGCCCACTTCGCGGGCCTCGTCGCAGCCGGCCTGCACCCGAGCCCGGTGCCGCACTCCGACGTCGTGACCTCCACGGTGCACAAGACGCTGGCCGGCCCCCGTTCCGGCGTGATCCTCGCCAAGCAGGAATGGGCCAAGAAGCTCAACTCCAACGTGTTCCCGGGCCAGCAGGGCGGCCCGCTCATGCACGTGATCGCCGCCAAGGCCGTTGCCTTCAAGATCGCCGCCGGCGAGGAGTTCAAGGAGCGGCAGGAGCGCGTCCTCGAAGGCGCCAAGATCATCGCCGATCGCCTCAACCAGGCCGACGTCGCTGAAGCTGGTGTTTCCGTTCTGACCGGCGGCACCGACGTGCACCTGGTCCTCGTGGACCTGCGCAACTCGCAGCTGGACGGCCAGCAGGCCGAAGACCTCCTTCACTCCGTGGGCATCACCGTCAACCGCAACGCCGTTCCGTTCGACCCCCGCCCGCCGATGGTCACCTCGGGCCTGCGCATCGGTACCCCGGCCCTGGCTACCCGCGGCTTCGGAGCCACCGAGTTCGCTGAGGTTGCCGAGATCATCGCTTCGGCGTTGAAGGCCGGTTCCGCTACCGACGTCGAAGCATTGCAGGCCCGCGTCGACAAGCTCGCCGCTGACTTCCCGCTGTACCCGCAGCACGAGCAGTGGTGAACCCGTCCATGGCGCAGACCGCGAAGATCCTTGACGGCAAGGCCGCCGCTGCCGCCATCAAGTCTGAGCTGACTGAGCGTGTAGCTGCACTGAGGGCCCGCGGCGTAACTCCGGGCATTGCCACTGTGCTCGTCGGTGCGGACCCTGCTTCGCAGCTTTACGTGTCCATGAAGCACAAGCAGTCCGTGGAGATCGGGATGAACTCGATCCAGCGTGAGCTTCCGGCGGACGCCACCCAGGCGCAGGTCGAGGACCTCATCGACGAACTCAATGCGGACCCCGCCTGCCACGGTTACATCGTGCAGCTGCCACTGCCCAAGCACCTGGACACCGACGCCATCCTCGAGCGGATCGACCCCGCCAAGGATGCCGACGGCCTGCACCCGACCAACCTGGGCCGGCTGGTGCTCAACGTCAACGGAGAGATCACCTCGCCGCTGCCATGCACGCCGCGCGGCGTCATCGAGCTCCTGCAGCGCAACGGCTACAGCCTCGCCGGCAAGCACGTCGTGGTGGTCGGCCGCGGGGTCACCATCGGCCGCTCGATCGGACTGCTGCTCACGCGGCGGGCCGTGAACGCCACCGTGACGCTCACGCACACCGGCACCAAGAACCTCTCGGAGCTGCTGCGGCAGGCGGACGTGATTGTCGGCGCGGCGGGTGCCAAGCACATCGTCAAGCCTGCGGACGTGAAGCCGGGCGCGGCCGTGCTCGACGTCGGTGTCACCCGTGAAACCGACCCCGAGACGGGCAAGAGCAAGGTCCACGGGGACATCGATCCCGCCGTTGCCGAGGTAGCCGGCTGGATTTCGCCGAACCCCGGCGGCGTGGGCCCCATGACCGTGGCGCTGCTCATGACCAACGTGGTCGAAGCCGCCGAACGCCAACTGGCGGGAAGCGTCTCCGGCGTCGCCTGATTGTGCTCCCACCACCGTGTAGGGCGCCTACTCCCGCGGGAGTAGGCCCCCTACACCGTTAACCCGACGACGTCGGCGCCCTCCGCGGCTAGGCTCGGAGCATGCAGCGGCGTTTCCAGGGTCCTCCCACGAGTTTCATCGTGATCGCGGTGGCGCTGATCCAGGTCTTGGGGACCGTCTTTTCAGCGAGCCACCAGGCCACCCTGCGCCCCTTGGACCCGCTCGCCTTCATCTTGCTGTTCGCGGGACCGGTGGCCTTGGCTTTCCGGACCCGCAGGCCGGCCGTGATGCTCCCGATCACCCTCGCGGCCACGTCCGTCTATCTGCTCCTCGGTTACGCCTGGGGTCCGATAGTGCTGTCCCTGGCTCTCTCGATCATCCTCACTGCTGCCGCGGGGCTGCGCTGGCAGGCCTGGCTCGGGGCCGGGATTTCCGCCGCGGCCGTCGTTCTGATGGCTGTCCTCGCCGGAGATGAGACGGGGCTGATCCGGGCCTCTGCCGGTGTCGCCTGGGCCGCGATCCTTGTCCTGATCGGTGAAGGCTTCCGACGCCGGGGCGAACGGATGGCCGAATACCGGCGACGGCGGGAGGCCGCGAAACAGGCCGAACGGGACGAGTACCGCCTCACGCTCGCCCGCGATATCCACGATGTGGTGGCGCACTCCCTGTCGATGATCAACGTCCAAGCCTCTGTGGCGCTCCATCTGGGAACGAACGATCCCGAGAAGCTCCGCCCCGCGCTGGAGGCCATCAAGGCCGCGAGCAAGGAGTCCTTGGCCGAAGTCCGCCAGCTCCTCGGTGTGCTGCGCGACGACGCCCCGCTGAGTCCCTCGGCTCCGCCAAGCCTGGGGCGGATCCCGGAACTCGTCGACGACGCGCGGCGAGGCGGCCTAGAGGTGCGGTTCGAAAACTCCGTCGACCCTGAAGGCGTGGGCCCAGGCCAGCAGGAAGCGGCCTACCGGACCGTCCAGGAAGGGCTGAGCAACGTCCGCCGGCACTCAGGCGCGGCGTCCGCCGTCGTACTTCTCGAATTGTCCGGGAACGCGCTGAGGGTGCGGATCGACGACGACGGCGGAGGCCTCCGCGGAGCGCCCGCCGGGAACGGGCTGAGGGGCATGCGGGAGCGCGTCGAGGCGCTGGGCGGCACGCTTGGCCTGACGCCGCTGGAGCCCGGGCTGCGCGTGGAAGCGAACCTTCCGCTGAACCCCCACGAGGGAGGACACCAACGATGATCCGCTTGCTGCTCGCCGACGACCAGAACCTTATCCGGGCGGGATTCCGGGCCCTCCTGGACGCCGAACCGGACATGGAGGTGGTGGCCGAAGCCGGCACCGGCCGGGACGCCGTCAGGCTGGCCGAGCGTGAGGCACCCGACGTCGTGCTCATGGACATCCGCATGCCGGATGGCGACGGGCTGGCCGCAACCCGGCAAATCCTGGCCAACCCACAACTCGCGCACACGCGCATTATCATCCTCACGACCTTCGAGCTGGACGAATACATCGCCGAAGCCGTGCGCGCGGGCGCCGCGGGCTTCCTCGTCAAGGACACCGAACCGGAGGAACTGATCCGGGCCGTGCGGGTAGTGCACGACGGCGACGCCCTCCTTTCGCCGTCGGTGACACGCCGCATCATGGCCCAGCTTGCCCTGCACAGCAAGGCGGCGTCGAAGACAGTGCCACTGGAGCAAATCACCGAGCGCGAACGGGAAGTTCTGGCGTTGGTTGGCGAGGGCCTGAACAACGCAGAGATCGCCGAGCGGCTGTTCATCACCCCGCTCACGGCAAAGACGCACGTTTCACGGATCATGACCAAACTGCTGGTGCGTGACCGTGCGCAATTGGTGGTGCTCGCGTACGAGTCCGGCCTGGTGCGGCCGGGTTGGAGCAGCTAGCCCTGGCCTGCAGTCTCCCGGGGGAGTAGGCAGCTGGCCGCAAGTGACTCCCGGTGGCCGACGCGTCTCGACGGGCCAAAAACAAGACTGGAAACAGAGCCGAGATACGGCCTGTTGAGAGTTTGGACTGGACATGTTGACATCACTGAGCACCACCATCGGCGCCGCGGCCGCGCAGCTGCCCGCCGACGTCGTTCATGGACCGGGGGACGGATTCGTCTTCTGGCCGTTTTTCCTCCTGATCCCGCTGTTTTGGTTCCTCGTGATCGGATTCTTCATCTTTTTCGGCCGCCGGATGTGGCGCCGGAACCACTACTGGGCAGCAACACAGGGCGCCGAAGGCGTGCTGAGGGAGCGCTACGCGCGGGGCGAAATCGATGAGACCGAGTACCGCCAACGCCTGGAAGTGCTGCGGGCACATCCCACGAAGTGATGAACCGGCGGATTCTGCTGGATCACTCCGCTGGATAAACCCTCAGGCCCTGGAACCACGCGGTTCCAGGGCCTGAGGTGCGGAATGATCCAGCAGAATGTCGCGAAGGGTCCAGCAGGTTAGTCCAGAAAATTGCGGAATACCTCTTTCACGTATTCCTTGGCTCTACTAGTCTGCTGGGGTGCACAATGAAGCCACCCGATCTTCCTCCACGTCAGCCAGCTTCCAGATGAACCCACCCGCAGTCATCACCGCCGAAAACCTCACCAAGAGCTACGGCGAGCTCATCGCCGTCGACGGAATCTCGTTCGAGGTCCCGGCAGGGGAGTCCTTTGGCCTGCTTGGCCCCAACGGTGCCGGCAAATCGACCACCATGAAAATGATCGGCGGAGTCTCCCAGCGCACGTCCGGGAAGCTCAGCATCATGGGCCTGGACCCGGAAACCCACGGGCCGGAAGTCCGCGCGCACCTCGGAGTGGTACCGCAACAGGACAACCTGGACGAGGAACTGAAGGTCCGCGAAAACCTGATTGTCTATGGCCGCTACTTCGGCTTGCCCTTGAGCTACTTGCGCCCCAAGGCTGATGAACTGCTCGAGTTCGCCCAGCTGACGGACAAGGCCAAGTCGAGGGTCGATGCCCTGTCGGGCGGCATGAAACGGCGCCTCACGATTGCCCGCTCGCTGATCAACGAGCCGAAGATCCTGCTCCTGGACGAGCCCACTACGGGACTGGACCCGCAGGCGCGCCACATCCTTTGGGACCGGCTGTTCAGGCTCAAGGAGCAAGGTGTCACGCTGATCCTCACTACGCACTACATGGACGAGGCCGAACAGCTTTGCGACCGGCTGATCGTGGTGGACAAGGGCCGGATCATGGCCGAAGGTTCGCCTGCCAGCCTGATCCGCGAATATTCCACGCGCGAGGTGCTGGAACTGCGCTTCGGTTCGGAACGCAACGCCACTATCGGCGCCGAACTCGCGGGCATCGGCGAACGCGTCGAGACGCTCCCGGACCGGGTGCTCATCTACGCGAACGACGGCGAATCGGCCCTGGAGCAAGTCTCCGTACGCCGGCTCCGTCCCCTGACGTCGCTGGTGCGGCGTTCTTCGCTGGAGGACGTCTTCCTCCGGCTGACCGGACGGAGCCTCGTTGACTAGCGCCCACTCGCCTGCCGTCTCAGCCAGCCGGGCGAAGCGCTGGGGATCTTTCTTCTACGCCGAGCAGGTCCTCCGAGTGATGCGTGGCTACGGCTGGTCCGTGTTCCTGTACAGCGTGGGGCAGCCGGTGGCCTACCTGTTCGCCATGGGAGTCGGGCTGGCGAGCCTCGTGGATGCGAACAGCGCAGCGGTGTTCGGTGGAGTGAACTATTTGACCTTCATCGCGCCGGCATTGTTGGTCTCATCCGCGGTCATGACGGCGTCGGGAGACTTTTCCTACCCGATCATGGACGGCTTCAAGTGGCGCCGCGTGTTCTATGGCCCGCACGCCTCCCCGCTGGTACCGCAGCAGATCGCCGCGGGCCACATCATGGCGAGTGCCTTGAAGTTCCTGGTGCAATCGGTGGTGTACTTCGCCATCGTGGCCATGTTCGGTGCCTCGCCGAGTCCGTGGGGTTGGGTGTCGGCGATAGTTGCCACGGTGGCCGGACTGTCCTTCGGGCTGCCGCTCATGGCCTATGCCTCGACCATCACCAAAGACTCCGGCCAGTTCGCGCTGGTGCAGCGCTTCATCGTGGTGCCGCTGTTCCTGTTTTCGGGCACCTTCTTCCCGCTGGATTCGCTGCCGCTTGGAGTGCGCTGGATCGGTTGGATCTCCCCGGTCTGGCACGGCACTCAGCTCGGCCGCGTCTTCACCTACGGACTCGAGGAGAATCCCTTGTTGACCCTGGCCCACGTCCTGTTCCTTGTGGGCGCCGCCGCCGCAGGCTGGACGCTGACGCGGCGCCAGTTCGTCAGGAGGATGGGGGCATGAGCGTTCTTACCGGAGGCCACAGCGCCACCGACGCCGCCCGTGAACGTACCTTCGGCCCGCTGTACTCCCGCAACGCGCTTGCTGTTGTGTCCCGGGGCCTCATGGCAGCGAAAAGCAGCACGTGGTTGATCCTGGTATCCGGATTCTTCGAGCCGGTGCTTTACCTGATTTCCATGGGCGTGGGACTCGGCCCGATTGTGGGTACCGTGGCGGGACCGGGCGGCCAGGAAATCAGTTATGCGGCCTACATCGCGCCCGCGCTCCTTGCCGTGTCCGCCATGAACGGCGCCGTCTACGACTCCACCTGGAACGTCTTCTTCAAGATGAACTTCGCCAAGCTGTACCAGGGAATGCTCTACACCTCCCTCGGGCCGTTGGATGTAGCCATCGGGGAGATCTTCCTGGCCCTGCTGCGCGGACTCCTGTATGCCACGGGGTTCACGGCCGTCATGGCCGTCATGGGCCTCATCACCACGCCATGGGCCATCCTCGTCATCCCCGCCTCAGTGCTGATCGCTTTCGGCTTTGCGAGTTTCGGCATGGGCATCACCAGCTTTATGAAGACGTTCCAGCAGATGGACTGGATCAACTTCTTCATGCTGCCCATGTTCCTTTTCAGCGCTACCTTCTACCCGCTGAGCGTCTATCCGCAATACATCCAGTGGCTCATCCAAGCAATGCCCCTCTGGCATGGCGTGGAACTCCTGCGGCAGATCAGCATCGGCTCCTTCAGCCCGGCCACGGCAGTCCATATCGCCTACTACCTCGTGATGATCGGACTCGGCATCACGCTCACTACCGGAAGGTTGCGCAAGCTCTTCCTGAAATAGCGGCGCGGGCTGTTCGCCGGGGGTGGAAGCGGGCGGTTCGCCGCGCGGAGTTTGCGACAATGGGTGCATGCGATCCCTCGGCGACTCCCCGTCATCTGTTCCCTCGACCGCTTCCGCCAGGAGCCCTTTCAAAGGCTTCCGCATCGGTGGACTGGGCATGACCGTGGTGATCATCGCTTTCCTGGTGGCCGTGATCTTCGCCGCCAACCACAACGACGTCGTCGGTTGGATCGTTGCGGTTGTCTCCTTTGGCTGGCTCGCGCTCGCCGCTTTCGTGGTCTTCAGCATCCAGAAGGCCGCCAGGAGGGCCGGTGAAAAACTCACCGAGGCCCAGAACGCCTTCAACGCGGCAACCGGCCGGGCGCCGTCGTCGTCGAGCGCCGACCACGGTGGCACACGGGTGGTCTCGGAACGGAGCGAAGCTGACGAAATGCGGGACCTCAAACTGGACCACTCTTTCAAGATTGTCCAGGTGCAGGTCCGCGTGGTGGAGGACGAACGCGCCAAGGGCGACGCCGCCGATCAGGACACGATCAACCGCGCCTTGGAAACCATCGCCATCACGTCAAGCAATGCCCGGGACATGATCAAGTCATCCGGCGGCGGCGACGAGCCCGTCTCGGGCACCATCATCGACTAGAGTGGACGGGGTGAGCTCGGCATTGAAGAAGGACTTCCTTCGCATCGCAACGGTCAACGTCAACGGCATTCGCGCCGCCTACAAGAAGGGCATGGCGGAGTGGCTGGAACCGCGCGACGTCGACATCCTGTGTCTGCAGGAAGTCCGCGCGCCCGATGAGGTGGTCCACCAGCTCATCGGCGAAGGCTGGTACATCCTGCACGCCGAAGCCGAGGCAAAGGGCCGCGCCGGCGTTGCGATTGCCTCCCGGCAGGAACCCGTCGCCACCCGCGTGGGTATCGGTGACGACTACTTCGCCACGACTGGGCGCTGGGTCGAGGCGGACTACGTCGTTCGGGACGGCGGCGGCAAGGACACTACCCTGACGGTCGTCAGCGCCTATGTGCACTCCGGCGAAGTGGACACACCCAAGCAGGTGGACAAGTACCGCTTCCTGGACATCATGACCACGAGGCTTCCGGAACTTGCCAAGCACAGCGAGCATGCCTTGGTGGTCGGCGACCTGAACGTGGGCCATACGGAGCTGGACATCAAGAATTGGAAGGGCAACACCAAGCGTGCCGGTTTCCTTCCTGAGGAGCGCGCGTACTTCGACCGCTTCTTCGGCGACGAGATCGGATGGAGGGATGTCCACAGGGGCCTGGCAGGAAATGTCGATGGCCCCTACACCTGGTGGTCCCAGCGCGGTAAGGCCTTTGACACTGACACAGGCTGGCGCATCGACTACCACATGGCCACTCCCGGACTCGCGGCAGCCGCACTTTCGGCCGTCGTCGACCGGGCGCCGTCATGGGACACCCGTTTCTCCGACCACGCACCGCTGGTAGTCGACTACCAGCTCTAGGCTTTCGAAAGTTTCCTCATGACCAGTTCCACCACGACTGAACCCGCTGCAGCCGCAGCCAAGGCAACATCAACCAAACTGGCCGCCGGGGCGAAGCACCGCGTGCTGTCCGGCATGCAGCCCTCTGCTGACTCCCTCCACCTGGGCAACTACCTCGGTGCCCTGGTCAACTGGGTCCGCATGCAGGACGAGTACGACGCCATCTTCTTCATCCCGGACCTGCATGCCATTACGGTGCCGCAGGATCCATCCGAGCTGGCCCGCCGTACGCGCGTCACCGCTGCGCAGTACATCGCCGGCGGTGTAGACGTCAACAAGTGCACCCTGTTCGTCCAGTCCCAGGTGCCTGAACACGCCCAGCTGGCGTGGGTCCTGGGCTGCATCACGGGCTTCGGCGAAGCCTCGCGCATGATCCAGTTCAAGGACAAGTCGCTGCAGCACGGCTCCGACCACGCGAGCGTCGGGCTCTTCACCTACCCGATCCTGCAGGCGGCCGACATCCTGCTATACCAGCCACACGGGGTGCCCGTAGGTGAAGACCAGCGGCAGCACATTGAGCTCAGCCGCGACCTCGCCCAGCGCTTCAACAGCCGCTACGGCGAGACATTCCAGGTGCCGCAGGCCTTTATCCAGAAGGAAACGGCCAAGATCTACGATCTCCAGAACCCCACGGCCAAGATGTCCAAGTCCGCGGAGTCGCCGGCCGGCCTGATCAACCTGCTCGATGACCCGAAGGTCACGGCCAAACGCATCAAGTCGGCAGTCACGGATAACGGCACGGAAATCCGCTTCGATCGCGAAGCGAAGCCCGGAGTATCCAACCTGCTGAGCATCTACTCGTCCATCAGCGGCCAGCCGGTGGAGAAAATCGTCGCGGACTATGAAGGCAAGATGTACGGCCACCTGAAGGTCGACCTCGCTGAACTCGTTGCGGCCCACCTCGGGCCGATCCGGGACCGCGCCAACGAGTTGCTCGCCGATCCGGCAGAACTCGACCGGCTCCTGGCTCACGGAGCGGACAAAGCCCGCGAGATCGCCTCGGCCACGCTCGCCGACGTCTACGCCAAGGTGGGCTTCCTGCCGTACGGCGGAGCACAAGGAATCCGCTAAAGCCATGTGCGCGGCTGGCAAGCTCAGCGTCCAGGTCGGCTCCCGTTCAAGGGGAGCCGGCCGGGACACTGATGCCCGCCCGGGCACGGGCGCACACCAGTCTGCAAGCGCGTGCGGGGACAACCTGTGCGTAGGGGTCATTCTGGGTTTCCCCCGGGAAGTCGCCCAGGAACTGCAGCAATGGCGTGCATCCTTTGGCGATCCGATGGCGGAAGTGATCCCGGCCCACATCACCCTCGTGACCACTACCCCTGCACAGGACTGGGAAGCCACCCTTGAGCATGTCCGCGACGTCGCGCGGCGCCAGGCACCATTCAGGATCACGATTTCCGGCACGGGCTCCTTCCGGCCGGTATCTCCGGTGGTATTCCTGAAGGTCGAAGACGGTTTCGAGGAGTGCGTAGGCCTGCACGAACAACTACAGACCGGCCCCCTGGAACGCGATCTTCCCTTCCCCTACCACCCGCACGTGACGGTAGCGCACGACGTCGCTCCCGAGAGTCTTGACGAGGCCGAAACGGTGCTCAAGAACTACAGCGCCACCTTCCCTGTGGTTAGCATGGGACTTTACGAGCACGACGACAACGGCATTTGGCAGCTACGGGAAGAGCTCGACTTTGGCGGCGACGCAGACCAATCACGGAAAAGCACAGCGCAACGACCGGCAGCAGGCGGAGAAGCCACCGCTGCCGACTGAAGGGGCGCAGCTGAAGCTGCAGCTCATCCATCGTCAGGTCGAATGGGGTAAAGCCCGGCGCTCGGGCAACAGAGGCGCCACCATACCGGCGTTCATCAACCTGGCCCTCGCCCGGCTGAGCAACTTCCGGCCGATGCGCGCCTTCAACCTCTACAACCTGCGCCACGGTCCGTTGTTGAGCGCCGGCATAGGCTTCACCATGTTCTTCTCCATCACAGGCCTGCTGGCCACGGGATTCGCCGTGACCGGCTTGGTCCTCAACGGGCAACCCCAACTAGTTGATTCAATCGTCTCGAGCGTCGCCACAGCGGCCCCGGGACTCCTGAAAACCAGCGGGGGCAACGGCCTGGTGGATCCGCATGATCTCCTGAATCCCACAGGCCTTGGCTGGACGGCCGTCATAGCCGCCGTCGTCACGGTCTTTACTGCTCTCGGCTGGATCGCGGGGATCCGGGAGGGTCTCCGCGGGGTGTGCGGTCTGGAGCCCGTGCAGGAAAACCCTCTGCTGATGAAGGCCCGCGACGCCGGTACCCTCCTGCTGCTCGGCGCAGCCTTGGTGGTCAGCGCCGGTGTTTCGCTCGTGTTCGGGACAGCAGCCGGATGGATCATCGAGCGGCTCGGTTTGGCCGACGCCGTCGCTGGCCCAGTCACCTGGCTCGTTCGCACGGCCGTACCCCTGGTCCTCAACTGGGCGACGGCGGTGATCATGTTCCGCTTCGCAGGCCGCTTGAAGCTTCGCCGGCAAGCCTTCGTGGAAGGAACGGTGCTGGCCGGCATCGGAACCACCATCCTCCAGATCTTCAGCACGGAGTTGCTGGCGAATGCCGGACGGAATCCCATTCTGGCCTCATTTGCCATCATCATCGGGCTTCTCATCTGGTTCAATCTGGTCAGCCAGGTCTACTTGGTCTCCGGGGCGTGGGCGGCCGTCAGGGAAGCGGACACCAGCGCCCACGGGCACCCCAAGCCGGCCCTCGGATCGAGGCACCCTTCGCCCCGCACGTTCCACGCAAAGGACTCCTGAGGGAGCCAGCGCCCCAACTAGCTAGCAGTTGTTGTCGTTTTGAGCCCTCATAACGACAACAATTGCTGGTCAGTTGGGCTGGGGCCCGCGCTAGTCGCCGAGGTACTGCCCGGCCCAGGCGGAGATGATCCCTGCAACCCGGGCAGCTTGTCCTTTGCCCGTCAACAGGTGGTCACTGCCTTCGAGCGAAATGAAGCTCCGAGGGTGCCGTGCAGTCTGGAAGATCTCGCTGGCGTTGTCGATGCCCACGGTGTTGTCCGTGGGGGAGTGCAGCACCATGAGGGGCCTGTGCAGGGTACGGATGCAGTCCCTGAGGTCGGCCTTCTCGACATCCTCCACAAAGTGCCGGCGGACCTCCATGCGCCTGCCGCCCAGGTTGACCTCGGCGCTGCCTTCGCTGAGGATCGTGCTGACTTCGGCGTCGAACATGTGCTCCACGTGCCTGGGCTGGAACGGGGCGCCGACCGTGGCAACGGCACGTACCTCGGGGAGGCTGAGGGCGGCAGCCAACACGGCCGCCCCTCCGAAGGAGTGGCCAACAAGCAGGGAGATTTCCTTGCCTTCGGCGCGCATGAACCCGGCGGCGCGGATGGTGTCAGCCACCTTCACACTGAACGATCCAGCGGACCAATCGCCGGCGGAGTCGCCCAGTCCAAGGTTGTCGAAGCGAAGCATGCCGACGCCGAGATCCGCCAAACCCTTGCAGATACGCGATGCTGACGGGCTGTCCTTGCCGAGGGTCAAACCATGGGAGAACACACCCCAGCCCCGGACCGGACCCTCAGGAACATCCACGATCCCTGCCAGGAGATCTCCGGTGCTGCCTTCGAAGCTGATCTTCATGGATTTGGACACCTGTCCGCCTTTCGTTTTGCGAGGAAGTCTTAAACAGCGACGACGGCGGACCCCGCCAAGGGGACGCCGTCGTCGTCGTATTCTGAATTTTGGACTAGATCTTGCGTGCCAGGATGGCCTGCTTGACCTCGGCGATGGCCTGGGTCACCTGGATGCCACGCGGGCAAGCTTCCGAGCAGTTGAAGGTGGTGCGGCAGCGCCACACGCCTTCCTTGTCGTTGAGGATCTCCAAGCGCATGTCACCGGCATCGTCGCGGGAATCGAAGATGAAGCGGTGTGCGTTCACGATGGCGGCCGGGCCGAAGTACTGGCCGTCCGTCCAGAACACGGGGCAGGACGACGTGCAGGCGGCGCACAGGATGCACTTGGTGGTGTCGTCGAACCGTTCACGGTCCTCGACCGACTGCAAGCGTTCCTTGGTGGGCTCGTGGCCCTTGTTGATCAGGAACGGCATGACTTCGCGGAAGGACTGGAAGAACGGCTCCATGTCCACGATCAGGTCCTTCTCCACCGGGAGGCCCTTGATCGGTTCAACGGTGATGGGCTTGGAGGTGTCCAGGTCCTTCAGCAGGGTCTTGCACGCGAGGCGGTTGCGGCCGTTGATGCGCATGGCGTCGGAACCGCAAACGCCGTGGGCACAGGAACGGCGGAACGACAGCGAGCCGTCGATTTCCCACTTGATCTTGTGCAGGGCGTCCAGCACGCGGTCGGTGCCGTACATCGTCAGCTGGTGGTCTTCCCATGCGGCCTCTTCCGAGACCTCGGGGTTGTAGCGTCGCACTCGCAGCGTGATGTTGAAGGTCGGGATTTCCCCGCCTCCACCAATGTGCGCGGGCAGCTCGATCTTGGATGCTGGCTCAGCAAGTTCAGCAGACATCTTAGTATTTCCTCACCATCGGCTCGTAGCGCGTAAAGACAACAGGCTTGGTGCCGAGGCGGATGCCCGCGATTGCTTCCGCAGATCCGTCCGCCGGAGCGTGCTCATCCTTATACGCCATGGAGTGCTTCATGAATTTCTCGTCGTCGCGCTCCGGGAAGTCCTCCCGGAAGTGGCCTCCACGGGACTCCTCGCGGTGCAGGGCCGCAACTGTCATGACCTTGGCCAGTTCCAGCAGGAAGCCCAGTTCCACCGCTTCGAGCAGGTCAAGGTTGAAGCGCTTTCCCTTGTCCTGGACGCTGATGCGCTGGTACCGCTCTTCGAGGGCCGCGATGTCCTTGAGCACCTGGTTCAGGGTGTCCGCCGTACGGAACACCTGCATGTTGGCGTCCATGGTGTCCTGCAGTTCCTTGCGGATCGCGGCAACCCTCTCGCCGCCGTCGGAAGTGCGGACGTGGTTCAGCAGATCCAGCGTGTATGCCTCCGGGTCTTCCGGGAGCTCCACGAAGTCAGCGGTCTTGGCGTATTCGGCCGCAGCAATGCCCGCACGCTTGCCAAAGACGTTGATGTCCAGCAGGGAGTTGGTACCCAGGCGGTTGGAGCCGTGCACGGAAACACAAGCCACTTCGCCGGCTGCGTACAGGCCCGGAACGATCGTGTCGTTGTCCTGCAGGACCTCGGTGGTGATGTTCGTGGGGATGCCGCCCATGGCGTAGTGCGCCGTCGGGAACACGGGAACCGGTTCAGTGTACGGCTCGACACCGAGGTAGGTGCGGGCGAATTCGGTGATGTCCGGGAGCTTCGCGTCGATGTGGGCCGGCTCGAGGTGGGTCAGGTCCAGGAGGACGTAGTCCTTGTTCGGGCCGCACCCGCGTCCTTCACGCACTTCGTTTGCCATGGAGCGGGCCACGATGTCGCGGGGAGCGAGGTCCTTGATAGTGGGAGCGTAGCGTTCCATGAAACGCTCACCCTCGGAGTTACGCAGGATCGCGCCTTCGCCGCGGGCAGCTTCCGAGAGGAGGATGCCCAAGCCGGCAAGACCGGTCGGGTGGAACTGGAAGAACTCCATGTCCTCCAGCGGGATTCCGCGGCGGAACGCGATGCCCATGCCGTCACCGGTCAGGGTGTGGGCGTTGGAGGTGGTCTTGAAAACCTTGCCCGCGCCGCCCGAGGCGAACACCACGGACTTGGCCTGGAAAACGTGCAATTCGCCGGAGGCGAGGTCGTAGGACACGACGCCGGCAACGCGCTTCTGCTTGTACGGCGTCCCGTCTTCGCGGACGGCGTCTTCCTCGACGGTCAGCAGGTCCAGGACGTAGTACTCGTTGTAGAACTCGACGTTGTGCTTGACGCAGTTTTGGTACAGCGTCTGCAGGATCATGTGGCCCGTGCGGTCTGCTGCATAGCAGGCGCGGCGGACCGGAGCCTTGCCGTGGTCACGGGTGTGGCCACCGAAACGGCGCTGGTCAATGCGGCCTTCGGGCGTGCGATTGAACGGCAAGCCCATCTTCTCCAGGTCCAGCACGGCGTCGATGGCTTCCTTCGCCATGACCTCGGCTGCGTCCTGGTCAACCAGGTAGTCGCCACCCTTGATGGTGTCGAACGTGTGCCACTCCCAGTTGTCCTCTTCGACGTTGGCCAGGGCTGCACACATGCCGCCCTGGGCTGCGCCGGTGTGGGAACGGGTGGGGTAGAGCTTGGTCAGTACTGCGGTGCGTGCGCGCTGACCGGATTCGATCGCGGCGCGCATGCCGGCGCCGCCGGCACCGACAATAACGACGTCGTACTTATGGACCTGCATACCAGATGCTCTTTCTCTCTAAGTCAGATGGTCGGCGGAGCCTGCTCCGCGTGTTGTGCACAGCCGGACAAGCCGGTGGTGCAGCGGAGCGCTACGGCGCCGGGCAGAACCCGCCGGGCAGCTGAACGCCGTTGACGACGGGGCACGGGTTGAACGTGAAGATCACCAGTGTGCCAAGAACGACGATGACGACCGTGGCCGCGTAAAGGACTACCTTGAGCCAAAGGCGCGTGGCGTCCTTCTCGGCGTAGTCGTTG
Source organism: Arthrobacter sp. FW306-1B-F12A (assembly GCF_058781865.1). Lineage (NCBI taxonomy): Bacteria > Bacillati > Actinomycetota > Actinomycetes > Micrococcales > Micrococcaceae > Arthrobacter > Arthrobacter sp. FW306-1B-F12A. The sequence goes on along the minus strand of NZ_JBYSXD010000009.1, from coordinate 94,527 downwards.
ATGATGGTGCGGACGCCGTTGGTGCCGTGCAGCATGGCGAGCCACAGCATGGCCAGGTCCCAGAACTGCCAGAACGGGTCGGCCCACTTGCCGGCCACGAAGCCGAAGTCGATGCCGTGGACGCCTTCGCCCACCATGAGGTTCACGAAAAGGTGGCCGAAGATCAGAACCACGAGCACGACGCCGGAGAGCCGCATGAACAGCCACGCGAGCATCTCGAAGTTCCCCTTGGAACCGGTGCCGCGACGGTACTGCGGAGCAATCTTCCCACTGCCGATTTTTCCACTGCGCGGGCTTTGAATGTCAGTACTCATGGCTTAGTGGCCTCCCAGTGCGAGGGACAGGTGGCGGATGGCGAAGGCCCCGAAGGTGACCAGCCACAATACCAGGACGGTCCACAGCATCTGGCGCTGGTATTTCGCGCCCTTCTTCCAGAAGTCAATGGCGATAACGCGCAGGCCATTGAAGGCGTGGAAAACGATCGCTGCGACGAGGCCCGTTTCGCCCAGGGCCATGAGGGGGTTCTTGTAGGCGCCGATAACGGCCGTGTAGGCCTCCGGGGACACACGCACCAGTGAGGTGTCCAGCACATGGACCAACAAGAAGAAAAAGATCACAACACCGGTAATGCGGTGTCCAACCCAGGACCACATGCCTTCACGGCCGCGGTACAAGGTGCCAGCTGGTTTTGTCGGCACTGAATAAACCTTCCTGCAACACAGCGGCGCTGGCACGGGATCCATGCGGGGGAAACGCCAGCTGCGAGAGCACTCGTAGCTCAGCCTAAATCTAGGCTTCGCTCACAGCTTATTCAATTTAGGCACCCCTTCTTGTAACGAGAGCGCGGGGTTTCGCCTGAATTCCGGCGTTTTCGCCACGATGGTGAGACGAAGACCACAAAGCGGGACTTGAGCGGGTGTCGGATAAGGTGTTGCGGTGAGTATAGAAAACGCTGCAAGCCTCGAATCGCCATTGCGCCACTTCCATGCGGTTATTCCGGCCGGCGGAGTGGGCACGCGCCTGTGGCCGCTTTCGCGTGCTGCCGCGCCCAAGTTCCTCCACGACCTCACGGGTTCGGGCAGCACCCTCCTGCGGGCTACGTACGACCGTCTCGAACCGTTGGCCGGCAACCGGGTTCTGGTGGTTACGGGTGTGGCGCACCGGGTTGCCGTCTGCCGCCAGCTTCCAGAAGTGGGCGAAAACGAGTTGGTCCTCGAAAGCGAACCGAAGGACTCGGGAGCGGCGATTGGCCTCGCCGCCGCCATCCTGCACCGTCGCGACCCCGACACCATCATGGGTTCCTTCGCCGCCGACCACGTCATCAGCCCGGACCACCTTTTCCAGGAAACTGTGCGCGAGGCTATCCACACTGCGGCTGCCGGAAAAATCGTCACCATCGGCATCAAGCCCACGCACCCCTCGACCGGGTTCGGTTACATCCGCACCGGGGACTTGCTCAATATCGACGACGCGCCGAATGCGCACGCCGTGGTCGAGTTCGTCGAGAAGCCGAGTGAGGACATTGCCAAGAAGTACCTCGAGACTGGCGACTACGTCTGGAATGCCGGCATGTTCGTCGCGCCCGTCGCTCTCATGCTCAAGCACCTGGAGGCAAACCAACCGGTCCTGTTTGCCGGGCTGCAGGAGATTGCCGACGCCTGGGACACGCCGGAACGCGATGAAGTGACCGCTCGGGTGTGGCCCACGCTGCCGAAGATCGCCATTGACTACGCCGTGGCCGAACCCGCCGCGGCGGCGGGGGATGTCGCCGTCGTGCCCGGTACTTTCCGCTGGGACGACGTCGGAGACTTCGCCGCGATCGGCCGCCTCAACAATGCCGGCGACGTCGATGAGGTGACGGTCCTCGGTGAAGGCGCCCGCGTCTTCACGGAGAACGCCAGCGGCGTGGTTGTCTCCGATACGAAGCGTGTGATCGCCCTTATCGGGATCAAGGACGTCGTGATCGTCGATACGCCGGACGCGCTGCTTGTCACCACGAAGGAGCACGCCCAGCGGGTCAAGGGTGCGGTGGACGCGCTCAAGGCAAGTGGAGACACCGACGTTCTATAGTGCCCTCTTGCGGCGCTGCCCGTAACCAAGAGACCCCTTTCGCTATTCGGGGGGTGTGGATGGCTAGAGTTGTGAGGTGCGCAATTTCACTACCGAAACCGAGCCGACCCCTGTGGTGAAGCCATGGCTTGACGATCTCTTGCCGGAACTCCTTGAATTCCGGAGGGACCTGCATGCGCACCCCGAACTTTCCTTCAAGGAATTTCGCACTACGGACAAGCTGGTTGAACGGCTCGAGGCGGCGGGACTTGAACCCCGCCGGCTGGAAGGCTCGGGGCTGACGGTCGACGTCGGCGACGGGCCCATCGCCACGGCCCTGCGCGGAGACATCGACGCCCTCCCCATCATCGAGGAGACCGGGCTTCCGTTCGCGTCGAAGAACCATGGCGTCACCCACGCGTGCGGGCATGACGTCCACACCACGAGCATGCTTGGCATTGCCCTGGTGCTGCACGCCATGCACCAGGAATCCCCCTTGGGCGGAACGGTGCGCATCATCTTCCAGCCGGCAGAAGAAACCATGCCCGGCGGTGCGTTGTCCTGCATCGAGCAGGGCGTGCTCCAAGGCGTTCCGCGTATTCTTGCGCTGCACTGCGATCCGCGTATCAACGTCGGCAAGATCGGCACGCGCATCGGCGCCATCACCTCGGCGTCGGACACCATCAAAATCGAATTGACGGGACGTGGCGGCCATACTTCCCGTCCGCATTTGACCGAAGACCTGGTCTTCGCGCTGGCCCAAATCGCCGTCAACGTGCCGGCCGTCCTGTCCCGTCGGGTCGATGTGCGCAGCGGCGTTTCGGTGGTGTGGGGCCAGATCGCGGCAGGTTCGGCACCCAACGCCATCCCCGCCAACGGCTACATGGCCGGCACCATGCGTTGCCTCGACAGGGACGCCTGGCACAGCGCAGGGGAGTTGCTCGACGACGTCGTCCAGCAAGTTGCCGCGCCGTACGGGGTGGACGTGCACCTTGAGCACACCCGCGGCGTCCCTCCCGTGGTCAACTCGGAACACGAAACTGCCATCATCGAGGCCGCTGCCCGTGCGGAACTCGGCGAGCACGCCGTCGTCCTGACGCCGCAGTCCATGGGTGGCGAGGACTTCGCCTGGTTCCTGGCCGACCTGCCGGGTGCCATGATGCGGCTCGGAACCCACACACCCGGCGGCGAGGAATACGATCTCCACCGCGGTGACTTCATTGTGGACGAGCGTGCCCTCGGCTTCGCAATCCAAGTCCTTGCCGCCGCCGCGCTGCGAACCATCCGGGATCTCTGAACCTCGACGCTCGCTCACTTATGCCGGGTTTTGGCCGGACGCTCGCTCACTCTTGGTTTAAAGGCCGGGGATCCTCCTGCGGATTATCTGCAGGAGGATCCTTTCGTTTGGGCTTGTTTGTGAGCGGGCGTTGCCGGGGGACGGCTTGTTTGTGAGCGGGCGTCGCCCGAAGCAATTGGGTTGTGCACAATTTAATTGTGAGCTATCGTTATTCCCATGAGTGAAGCCCCCCGCCTCGACCGCCAGGTCTGTTTCGCGCTGTATTCCGCTTCGAAGGCGGCCACTGCGGTCTACCGGCCGGTGCTGGACGAGCTTGGACTGACGTATCCGCAGTACCTCGTGATGCTGGTGCTCTGGGAGAACGAGCCTCGAAGCGTCCGGGAACTGGGTACCGAGCTGGGGCTCGACTCGGGCACCCTGTCTCCGCTGCTCAAGAGGCTTGAAGCCATGGGCCTCGTGGAGCGCCGGCGTTCAGTAGAGGACGAGCGTCGCGTCGAGATCCACCTGAGCGACGCCGGGCGGGCCCTGAGTGCCCGGGCGGGGGCTGTTCCGCAACGGCTCGCCGACGCCGCCGGCTTGAGCGCAGCCGAGCTCGCGCAGCTTCACGACACCCTGGGCCGGCTTACCGCCGCCCTCCATTCAGCCATCTGATCGTCCACCCCAGCACCTCCATCCCATCGAAGGAAAAGGAACCACAGTGAAGACTTTGTACGTAGCAGAGGCGCTTGCCTCCGGTGAAGGCCGCGAAGGCAACGCACGCACCAATGACGGCAAGCTGGACGTCACCCTCGCCAGCCCGGTGGAACTGGGCGGAAACGGCCAGGGCACCAACCCCGAGCAGCTCTTCGCCGCCGGATACGCGGCATGCTTCCACTCGGCACTCAGGCTGGTGGGACGCAAGGCCCGGGTGGATCTGACTGATTCCGCCGTGGCCGCCAAGATCCATTTCGGTGCCTTGGAGGGCAGCGAGGGATACGGCCTCGCCGCGGAGCTTGAGATCGCCCTGCCTGCCCTGGACCGCGAAACCGCCGAGCAGCTCGTGGCCAAGGCCCACCAGATCTGCCCCTACTCCAACGCGACCCGCGGGAACATCGCCGTCGACATCAAGCTTGTGGAGGTGGCCGCATGAGCGCCGCCGTTCCCACGAGCACCCGCGAAATCCAGCTGGCGTCCCGCCCGCAGGGACGCCCCGTCCAGGAGAACTTCCGGCTGGCAGAGACCGATCTGCCGGAGCTGCAGGACGGTCAGATCCTGGTCCGCAACGAGTTCATGTCGGTCGATCCCTACATGCGCGGCCGCATGAATGACACAAAGTCCTATTCGGCGCCCTTCCGGCTCGACGCAGCGCTCGACGGCGGTGCGGTGGGCGAGGTGATCGCGTCCCGTTCCGAGGCGCTCAAGGTGGGTGACGTCGTCGTGCACCAGCTCGGCTGGCGCGAATATTCGGTGGTGGATGCGGCAAGCGCGACGCCGGTCCCGGCCGGACTGGCGCCGACCTCGGCGTTCCTCGGGGCGCTGGGCATGACGGGCCTGACGGCGTATGCCGGACTGCTCAAAGTGGCCGAGTTCAAAGCCGGGGACGTGGTCTTCGTTTCCGGTGCCGCCGGCGCGGTTGGTTCGATTGTCGGGCAGGTCGCCAAGGCCATGGGGGCCTCCAAGGTGATCGGCAGCGCCGGTTCCCCGGAGAAGGTGGCGCGTTTGCTGGAACTCGGCTTCGACGCGGCGTTCGACTACCACGACGGTCCGGTGGCGAAGCAACTCCGTGAAGCAGCGGGGGAGCGCGGCATTGATGTCTACTTCGACAACGTGGGCGGCGAACACCTCGAGGCTGCCCTCGCGGTCCTCACGGTGGGTGGCCGGGTGGCAATGTGCGGTGCCATTTCGCAGTACAACTCCACAGAGCCCACGCCGGGCCCGCGGAACCTGGCCTTGGCCATCGGAAAGCAATTGACCCTGCGTGGCTTCCTCGTGGGCGGCCAGCGCCAGCACGCCGCGGAGTTCGCCGGGAAGATGGCCGGATGGCTGGCCGATGGAACGGTCCGCTACGACGAGACGATCGTTGACGGACTGGAAAACGCGCCGAAGGCCTTCATCGACCTCCTGGATGGGGCCAATACCGGCAAGATGCTGGTCCGGCTGCACTGAGGGATTCCCGGCGCGAACTGGCGGCAGATGCCCGCAAAACGCGATTTTTGGGTCATCTGCTGCCAGTTCGCGCGCTTGGGAACGGGCATCCTAGGACCGTTCGCTGGGAGTTCCGCTACTGCTTGGTAACAAAAGCTCAACAATCTTCGGGTTGTTGGGCTTTTGTGTTACCCGGGTGTGTTCAATCCCACTAAAGTTGTGCCATCAGTGCGCCCCAGGCGCAGTGCTGCGAAGCATCAGTGAAAACAGAATTTCAGACTCGAGTTTTCGAAACGGACACTCATTGACCAACTGTCGTAGCATCAATCACTTTCTTCCTGGAGGAAAATTGAAGCAATCACTGCGTGCCACACTAAAGCGCGGTTCATTTGCGGGCGTCGCAACTGCGGGCGCCGCTGCACTTTTGCTGGCAGGCTGCGGTAGCGCACCGTCTGCTTCGAGCTCGGGCAGCGCCACCAAGTCGGACTACACCGCATGCATGGTGTCCGACTCCGGCGGCTTCGATGACAAGTCGTTCAACCAGTCAGGCTTCGAGGGCCTTCAGGCAGCAGCCAAGGACCTGAGCATCCAGGAGAAGCACGTCCAGTCCAAGGCCGACACGGACTACGACCCCAACCTTCGTTCCATGGTCCAACAAGGCTGCAAGCTGACGGTTACGGTCGGCTTCCTGCTTGGCGACGCCACGAAGAACATCGCGACGGCGAACCCCAACAGCCACTTCGCCATCATCGACTACTCGGACCCCACCTTCCCGAAGAACGTCAAGCCGATTGTCTATAACACTGCCCAGGCCGCGTTCCTGGCCGGGTACCTCGCCGCCGGCACGTCCAAAACGGGCAAGGTTGCGACCTTCGGTGGCCTCAACATCCCCACCGTGAGCATCTTCATGGATGGCTTCTCTGACGGCGTGAAGTACTACAACCAGAAGAAGGGCAAGTCCGTCCAGCTGCTTGGCTGGGACAAGGACAAGCAGGACGGAACGTTCGTCGGCGACTTCAAGCAGGTCGACAAGGGCAAGGTCCTCACCCAGGGATTCCTTGACCAGGGGGCGGACGTGGTCCTTCCCGTCGCTGGACCTGTTGGAGCGGGCGCCGGAAGCGCGATCCTTGACGCCAAGGCAAAGGGCACGGACGCAAAGCTGATCTGGGTCGACTCGGACGGCTACCTGACCGCACCCGCCTACAAGTCGGTCATCCTGACGTCGGTCCAGAAAACCATGGCGACGGCCGTGGAGACGGTCATCAAGGCCGACAAGGAAGGCAAGTTCGACCCCAGCCCGTATGTCGGCACCCTCGACAACGGGGGCGTGGCGCTTGCCCCGTTCCACGATCTCGACTCCGCTGTTCCGGCAGACATGAAGAGCGATCTTGACCAGTTGAAGAAGGACATCATCTCCGGCGCAGTCAAGGTCGAATCGAAGTCCAGCCCCAAGTAAAAATCCGGGCTAAACCGCATCGCGCTGCCCTTCAGCCGAGTTTTGGCAGAAGGGCAGCGCGTTCTGCGTTGCCTTCAATTTGCTCTTCGACACTCCTTTGCCGAGCACTATGCTGGGAGCACGGTGATGACGAGGAGCCATCCTTTATAGATGGGTTGGAGTTTTGAAACTCGAACTGAAAGGGATCACGAAACGCTTCGGGTCCCTTGTAGCCAATGACCACATCGATCTGGTGGTTGAACCCGGCCAAGTCCATTGCCTCCTGGGCGAAAACGGTGCCGGTAAATCCACCCTGATGAATGTCCTTTACGGACTCTACGACCCCAGCGACGGCGAAATCCTGGTCGACGGCAAGCCGGTCGTTTTCAAGGGTCCCGGCGATGCCATGGCGGCCGGGATCGGAATGGTCCACCAGCACTTCATGCTGATTCCGGTATTCACCGTCGCCGAAAACGTCGCGTTGGGAAACGAAGCCACCAGGGCAGCCGGTTTCCTGAACTTGGATGAAACCCGCCGGAGAATCTCCGAGATTTCCAAGCAATACGGGTTCCATGTCGACCCCGATGCCCTCGTGGAAGACCTGCCCGTGGGCGTCCAGCAGCGGGTCGAGATCATCAAGGCACTCGTGCGCGACGCCGAAGTCCTGATTCTCGATGAACCGACCGCGGTTCTCACTCCGCAGGAAACCGATGAGCTCCTGGACATCATCCGCCAGCTCAAAGCAGCCGGAAAGTCAATTGTCTTCATTTCGCACAAATTGCGTGAGGTCAAGGAAATTTCGGACATCATCACGGTGATCCGGCGGGGGAAAGTGGTGGGCTCGGCCGATCCTTCGGCGTCCCCGACGGAACTCGCCTCGGCGATGGTTGGCCGTGCGGTCAGCCTGACCCTGGAAAAGAAACCCGCCCAACCGGGTGAAGCGACTTTCAAGGTCCGGGACCTTACGGTTGTGGACCACAATGGCCAGCACGTCGTGGACGGGCTGAGCTTCGACATCGCCAAGGGTGAAGTGCTCGCTATCGCCGGTGTCCAGGGCAACGGCCAGACGGAGCTCACGGAAGCCATCCTCGGCGTCCAGCAGCACGTCACCGGGTCCATCGTCCTCGACGGCGTGGAACTTCTCGGCAAGAGCGTCAAGCAGGTCTTGTCCGCCGGCGTCGGGTTCGTCCCTGAGGACCGCAAGATCGACGGCCTGGTGGGAACGTTCTCCATTTCCGAGAACATGATCCTGGACCTTTACGACAAGGCGCCTTTCGCCCAAGGCATCGGCATGAAACCGGCCTTGATTGCTTCGCACGCGGAGAAGAAGGTCGAGGAGTTCGATGTGCGGACGCCGTCGATCGATGTCGCCGTGGGTACGCTCTCCGGAGGCAACCAGCAAAAGGTGGTCCTGGCCCGGGAGCTCTCCAGGCCGTTGAGGCTCTTCATCGCATCGCAGCCCACCCGAGGGCTCGACGTCGGCTCCATCGAATTCGTGCACAAGCGGGTCATTGCCGAACGGGACAACGGAACTCCCGTGATGATCGTGTCCACCGAGCTCGATGAAGTGCTCGAACTCGCTGACAGGATCGCCGTCCTCTACCGGGGAAAGCTGGTCGGGATTGTTCCGGCCGGTACGTCCCGCGATGTGCTGGGCTTGATGATGGCCGGCGTTCCGGAACATGAGGCAGAACTGACTGCGCACAAGACCCTCGAGGGAGGAACCCATGTCTGAGTCCAATACCCCTCGACAGGAAAACGAGGCCGAGCCTGAGCGCCCGGAGACTCTGGACGACGAGGTCGTCCTGGATGTCGCGCTGGACACGGCCGACGGCGCAATGGCCCCGTCAGTCATCCCGGCTACCAGCCAGGGCGGACAGATCCCGCACGCCGCCGGTGGTTCGGTCTTCCGGCAGATCGTGACCGGAAACGCCATGGTCTCGGTGTTGTCCGTGCTCCTCGCGATTGTGCTCGGCGGAATCCTGATGGCCGTGACCAACCCCAAAGTCGCCGAGACAGCAGGTTACTTCTTCGCGCAGCCGGGGGACATGCTTACCGAGGTCTTCAGGCCCTACGTGGCGTTGGTCCAGGGCGCCATATTCAACTGGGCCGGGGCCGACGCCGCAGCCCAGCTGTACCCGATCACTGAGACCCTGACGGTGTCCACCCCCCTGATCCTGGCTGGACTCGGCGTGGCCCTGGCCTTCCGTGCCGGGCTGTTCAATATCGGTGCGCAAGGCCAGATCATCTTCGGTGCCCTGTTCGGCGCCTACGTGGGATTCACCTGGCACTTGCCTTTCCTGGTTCACCTGCTTCTTGTCATCGTTGCCGGTTTCATCGGCGGCGCGGTGTGGGGCGGCGTCGTCGGCCTCCTCAAGGCCCGGACCGGTGCCCATGAGGTCATCGTGACCATCATGCTGAACTACATCGCCAACTTCCTGCTCCTGTTCCTGTTGACCACTCCCGCTTTCCAGCGCAAGGGCTCCACCAACCCGATCTCGCCCTTCCTGGACCAATCGGCACTGTTTCCGGAGTTGCTCGGACCCCAGTTCAGGCTCCATGCCGGATTCCTCTTGGCAGTGCTGGCAACGGTATTCGTCTGGTGGCTCCTGAAGCGCTCCACGCTCGGCTTTGAATTCCGGGCCGTGGGCGCCAACCAGAGCGCGGCACGCACCGCTGGAATCAACGTTCCCCGCGCCGTGATCCTGGTGATGGCGATTGCGGGTGCGCTTGCAGGCCTGGCCGGCATTGCGCAGGTATCCGGGACGGAGAAATACCTCTCGGGGGGCGTCGCGGCTTCCATTGGCTTCGATGCCATTACGGTCGCATTGCTCGGACGTTCGACGCCGTGGGGAACCTTCTTCGCCGGGCTCCTGTTCGGCGCGTTCCGCGCAGGAGGCGTCGCGATGCAGGCCGAAACCCAGACCCCCATCGACATCGTCCTGGTCATCCAGTCCTTGATCGTCCTGTTCATTGCGGCACCGCCGCTCGTGCGCGCGATCTTCGGACTGAACCCGCGCAAAAAGAAGAAGGCCACCGGCGGCCCCGGCTCCGGAACCATCCCCTCCGGAAAAATCGAGAGCGGAGCTGCAACAGCATGAGCACCACAACAACTCAGCCCGGCGGTGGCACACCCGCCGGCAACGCGCCGGCGAGCCCGGGAAAGACGGGCGCCACGGAGCTGGTGAGCTGGAAGGCCGGCATCGGATTGTCCCTCCTCGCAATCCTGGGAACCGTGCTGTTCGGTTTCATGTCCAATTCGAAATCGGCAGGCTTCGGCATTGCCGAGGCGGCCAATGAAGCGGCCTCAAGTGTCGCCGCTTTGGTCACGTTCGTCCTGGCCCTTCTGCTTTCGGCTGGACTCGGATATCTGTGGTTCGTCCGCCGTCGTTCAGGCCGCGCGTCGGGTTCAGGCCGCGCGTCAGTTTCCGGCACGGTACCCGGTTGGCTGCCCGCCTCCACCGTCGCCGCCGTCGTGGTCCTCGGCCTCGCCGCGCTCGGCGTGGCAAAGGTTTCAAAGGTCACGCTCCCTTCCGCGGCCATCGGCTGGATCGCCGCCGTGATTCTCCTGGGCCTAGCGGGCTACACGGTGTACCTCACCCAGGCGAAGAGGGCCGTACCCCGCTGGGTGGGCGGCACCTTTGCCGCCGTGTTCCTCATCGGGTTCATGGTCTGGATCGTGGCTGGCGGAAATGGCGATGAGCCGTCGATCTCCCTCGCCGGACTGATCGCAGGATCCGTCACCTTGGCCGTGCCGCTGGTCTTCGGATCCCTTTCCGGCGTCCTGTGCGAACGCGTCGGCGTGGTCAACATTGCCATTGAGGGCCAGCTCCTGCTGGGAGCATTCTCCGCAGCCGTCGTTGCCACGGTGACGCACAACGTCTACGCCGGGCTGGTCGCGGCGGCCGTCGCCGGAACGCTTGTCTCCTTGGTCCTGGCCGTGGTCAGCATCAAGTACCTCGTCAACCAGATCATCGTCGGCGTCGTGCTCAACGTCCTCATCAGCGGACTGACGAGCTTCCTCTTTTCGACGCTGCTGACGGCGGACCCGGATGGACTCAACAAGCCGGGGCGCTTGCCTCCGGTGGACATTCCCTTCCTGTCCGATATCCCCATCATCGGCCCCATCCTGTTCCACCAGTCCCTCGTGGGCTATTTGATGTACATCGCAGTGATCGTCGTTTACCTCGGCCTCTTCCACACGAAGTGGGGGCTGCGCGTGCGGGCCGTCGGCGAGCATCCGCAGGCGGCCGACACCGTGGGCATCAACGTCAACCGGACCCGATTCTGGAACGTGCTCATGGGCGGTGCGATCGCGGGCATTGGCGGCTCGTTCTTCACGCTCGTATCCGTGGATGCGTTCAGCAAGGACATGTCCGGTGGCCGTGGGTATATCGCCTTGGCGGCATTGATCTTCGGGCGCTGGAACCCGATCGGCGCCTTCCTGGCGGCGTTGCTGTTCGGCTTCGCGGACAATCTGCAGAGCGTCATCACCATCATCGGATCGCCTGTGCCGAGCCAGTTCATGGCCATGTTGCCTTACGCCTTGACGGTCTTCGCCGTCGCTGGATTGGTGGGCAGGTCCCGGCCGCCGGCGGCGAGCGGCATACCGTACGTCAAGGGCTGACCGTGGCGCTCAAGGGTACCGAGGTGGACTGGGCGGCCCTCGAAGCCGCCGCGGTCGCCGCCATGGGGAAGGCCTACGCTCCGTATTCGAAGTTCCCGGTGGGGGCGGCTGCCCTCACCGAGGACGGGCGGATCGTCAGCGGATGCAATGTCGAGAACGCCAGCTATGGACTCACGCTGTGCGCCGAGTGCGCCCTGGTGGGGGACCTCCACATGGGTGGCGGCGGCAGATTGCGGGCGTTCTATTGCGTCGACGGCAAAGGCAATGTCCTCATGCCGTGCGGCCGTTGCAGGCAATTGCTGTATGAATTCCGGGCACCCGGCATGCAACTCATGACAACGCAGGGCATCAAGACCATGGACCAAGTGCTGCCAGATGCCTTCGGTCCCGACAACCTGGAGGAGAACCGGTGACACAGACTGAAGCTTTTGATGCCGTACAGATCATCAGCATCAAGCGGGACAAAGGAACCCTAAGCCCGGAGCAGATCGACTGGACCATCGATGCCTACACCCGCGGCGTCATTGCCGACGAGCAAATGGCAGCCCTGAACATGGCGATCCTGCTCAACGGGATGGACCGTGCCGAGATCTCGCGCTGGACCGAGGCGATGATCGCCTCGGGCGAGCGGATGGACTTCTCCAGCCTCCGGCGTCCCGACGGCGGCGTGAAAGCCACCACGGACAAACACTCCACCGGGGGTGTCGGGGACAAAATCACCCTTCCGCTGGCGCCGTTGGTGGCGGTCTTCGGGGTGGCGGTTCCCCAGCTTTCCGGGAGGGGACTGGGCCACACGGGTGGCACGCTCGACAAGCTCGAGGCGATCCCCGGATGGCGGGCGAACCTGAGCAACGAGGAAATCCTGGCCCAGCTGCAGGACGTGGGTGCGGTCATTTGCGCCGCGGGCACGGGTTTGGCTCCGGCGGACAAGAAGCTCTATGCCCTGCGCGACGTCACGGGCACCGTGGAAGCCATTCCCCTGATTGCCTCGTCCATCATGAGCAAGAAGATCGCCGAAGGCACCGGCTCCCTGGTGCTCGACGTGAAGGTGGGTTCCGGGGCATTCATGAAGGACGAAGCCCGTGCCCGGGAGCTGGCCGAAACCATGGTGGCCCTGGGCAAGGATGCGGGCGTCAACACAGTGGCGCTCCTGACCAACATGGGGACCCCGCTGGGCCTGACCGCGGGCAATGCCATCGAGGTGGAGGAATCGGTGGAGGTGCTCGCGGGCGGCGGTCCGGAAGACGTCGTCGAGCTGACCGTCAGGCTCGCCGAAGAGATGCTCGCCTGCGCCGGAGTGCACGACGCCGATCCCGCGGCCGCCCTCAAGGATGGCCGCGCGATGGATGTCTGGAACCGCATGATCGAAGCCCAGGGCGGCGATCCGCGCGCGGCCCTGCCCGTGGCCAGGGAATCCGAGGTCATCCCGGCTCCGGCCGACGGCGTCCTGGTGGAGCTCGACGCCTTGGCGGTGGGCGTGGCTGCGTGGCGCCTCGGCGCTGGACGCGCCCGGAAGGAAGACATCGTCCAGGCCGGCGCAGGGGTGCGGATGCACGCCAAACCGGGCGCCTTGGTCCGGGCGGGGGAGCCACTCATGACCCTCCTCACCGACACCCCGGAAAAGTTCGACAGGGCCAAGGAAGCCTTGGACGGGGCTGTGCTCATCGCGCCGGAAGGCTCACGGCCGGCGCAACGGCTCATCATCGACCGGATCTCCTAGGCTGATCTCCCGGGCATTCCGGAATGCCCGGGAGACATTCCCTGCGGCCATTCGTTAGGAAGACCGTGCAAGCCATCAACGACTTCATCCTCGCCGCGGCCGGGCAGCCTTGGGTCTTGCTCCTGGTTTTTGCCTGCTGCGTGATCGACGGTTTCTTCCCGCCCATTCCCAGCGAGTCGATGGTGGTGGGACTCGCGGCAGTCTCCGTGACCGCAGGGATGCCCAACACGTGGCTGCTGATCCTGGTGGGAGCCCTTGGGGCCTTCACAGGTGACAACATCGCCTACTTGATTGGCCGCAAAGTAGGTGTACGCCGATGGCGGTGGATGCGTTCCCAAAGGATGCAGGGTGCCTTCCGCTGGGCCGGGAGGGAACTACGACGGCGGGCCGCATCACTGATCATGGTGGCCCGGTTCATCCCCATCGGCCGGGTGGCCGTCAACCTCACAGCCGGAGCAACCCACTTCCCGCACGGCATGTTTGTGGCGCTCACGGCTATGTCCGCCGTCCTGTGGGCCAGTTATTCGGTGGCCATCGGTGTGTTCTTCGGCCAATGGTTCGAGCACAACCACCTGCTCGGGGCGGTCATCGCGATCGTCGCTGCCGTCATCCTGGGAATCATCGTGGACCGGATCATCAGCAAAGTCCGCGGGGCCACGCCCGCCACCGTAGAGGACGAAGAAACCGGGGAGCCCGAAGAGGAATCGGTCGTGTAGCAGGCACGGCAGGGGGAGCCATCTCCTCCCTTGGTATGACGTGCCTGGCACCGGAAGATCCCTCCATGGGGGGATGCTTCCATTTCGACTTTCGAGCTAGCCTTAAATTGTGTTCCACCCGGCCGGGGCGTAGCGAACGACGCCCGGGCCGTGGGACACTGGATAGCGATCTATGTCACGCGACCGTGTGACTTTCTTTGAGGAGCAATGCCTGCGTGGACTTCATGAACCACATGCTCGAGCATGCCGCCGGGCAACCGTGGATCTACCCGGTGCTCCTGGTTTTCTTTTTCATCGACGGCTTTGCCACGATCCTTCCCAGTGAGACCGCGATCGTCGGGCTCTCGGCCCTTGCGATGCACCGGGGTGAGCCCAACCTGTGGCTCCTTGGCGCCACCGCGCTTGTCGGGGCCATGGCCGGCGACAACATGGCCTATATGCTGGGCCGCAAGATCGGCCTGGACCGCTGGAAATGGATGCGCAAGCCGAAGGTCCAGAAGATGTTCGCGTGGGCGCACTACGAGTTGGACAAGCGCGGCGCCGTGCTGATCTTCACCGCCCGGTATATCCCCTGGGGCCGGGTGGCGGTGAACTACGTCGCCGGACAGACCGGCTTCCGCCACAAGACCTTCTTCTTCCTGGACGCCTTCGCCTGCCTCACCTGGGTAGGCTATTCGATCGGCATTGGATCGCTGGCCGGCCACTGGGTGCACAACAACCCGCTCCTCGGCGTGGGGATTGCAGTGGCATTCGCCGTGGTACTCGGCGTCATCGTGGACCACAGCCTGCGTTGGTGGCACAAGCATCTCGAAAAGAAAGACGGCGAGAAGAAGGAAGCGGCCTCCGCGGAAGCAGCCGCAGCAGACGCGGGAACCGCGGTTAACGCGACGGCCGGCGTCGACCGCTCAAACCCTGCTGGCTAAGCTTCTTCCGTCCCCCTAGAGTTGAGACGTGACTGAGCCTATTGTTGATGCCGCCCCTGCCCTTGACTTCGACCTGAAGAGCCTGCCGAAAGTTTCCCTTCACGACCATCTGGACGGGGGACTGCGCCCGGCCACCATCATCGAGCTGGCGGAGGCCGTCGGCCACACCCTGCCTTCCACGGATCCCGTAGCGCTGGGCCAGTGGTTCCGTGAGTCCGCAGACTCCGGTTCTTTGGTCCGCTACCTCGAAACCTTTGACCACACGATTGCCGTCATGCAGACCAAGGAAGGCCTGGCGCGCGTCGCCAAGGAATTCGTCGAAGACCTGGCTGACGACGGCGTCGTGTACGGCGAGATCCGTTGGGCACCTGAGCAGCACCTGCAGAAGGGCCTCACCCTGGACGAGGTTGTGGACGCTGTCCAGGAAGGGCTCGACGCCGGCGTCGACGCCGTTGAGGAGTCAGGCCGCCAGATCCAGGTGGGCCAGCTCATCACGGCGATGCGCCACGCGGACCACGGCCAGGAGATTGCCGAGCTCGCAGTGCGCCACCGCTACAACGGAGCTGTCGGCTTTGACATCGCCGGAGCCGAAGACGGTTTCCTGCCTTCCCGCTTCAAGGACGCGTTCACCTACCTGGCCGAGCACAACTTCCCGGCCACGGTCCACGCCGGCGAAGCCGCGGGCCTGGAAAGCATCCAGTCCGCCCTTGTGGACGGCCGCGCCCTGAGATTGGGTCACGGCGTGCGCATCGCGGAGGACATCACCGTTGAGTTCGAAGACGCCGAGGGCGAAGAAGCCGACGACGACGCCGAGGACACCGTCGGCATGGTCACCTTGGGTGAAGTGGCAGGCTGGGTCCGTGACCGTGGAATCGCGCTGGAAATCTGCCCTTCCTCCAACCTGCAGACCGGCGCGATCGCGAACTTCGGCGAAGGCATCGAGAACCACCCGCTGGACATGCTCTACCAGTTGGGCTTCAACGTCACGATCAACACGGACAACCGCCTTATGAGCGGTGTGACGCTCACGGACGAGTTCGAGCTTCTCGTGGAGACCTTCGACTACGATCTCGATGACCTCCTCGAACTGACCCTCAACGCCGCCGAGTCGTCGTTCCTGCCGTTGGACGAAAAAGAAGCGTTGGTGGAGTACATCAACGACGCCTACGCCAACCTTGGCTGAACAAACTCCTTCGGGCGCCAGTTCTCCTGAAAGTCCTGTCGTGGAGCTGCTGGGGACGATTGCCTCTTTGCGCGAGCACTGTCCTTGGATGGGGGCGCTGACCCACGAGTCCTTGGTCGAGTACCTGATCGAGGAAGCGTATGAGGTTGTCGATTCGATCGAGGCCGGCGCGTCCGGTTCCGATACATCCGACGAACTCCGCGGCGAGCTGGGCGACGTGCTGCTCCAAGTGGTGCTGCACGCCCGGCTCGCCGAGGAGCAAGGACAATTCACCTTCGACGACGTCGCGCGCGCCATCACGGACAAGATGGTGCGGCGCAATCCCCACGTGTTCAAACCGGACGGGTCCTTGCAGGATTCCTTCCCGGCCACCGTGGAGGAGATCGTCGAAAAGTGGGACGCCGTGAAGAAGGCCGAGAAGCCCGGGCGTTCGGATC
This sequence comes from Arthrobacter sp. FW306-1B-F12A, assembly GCF_058781865.1. Classification (NCBI taxonomy): domain Bacteria; kingdom Bacillati; phylum Actinomycetota; class Actinomycetes; order Micrococcales; family Micrococcaceae; genus Arthrobacter; species Arthrobacter sp. FW306-1B-F12A. The sequence goes on along the minus strand of NZ_JBYSXD010000009.1, from coordinate 78,016 downwards.
CCTTCGAAGGCATTCCACCGCACCTTCCCGCCCTCGCCTTGGCGCAAAAGTCGCTTGACCGCGCAGCCCGCTCAGAGCGCTCGGGCAGTCCTGAACGCGGCGGCCGTCCAGTCGCGGCGGTGGAGGTTCCCGACTCCGAAGCTGCGCTTGGAGACTTGCTGCTCGCCGTCGTCGCGGGCTCGCGGGAGAAGGGCTTCGACGCTGAACGGGCCCTGCGCGGTGCCGTCCGCCGATACCAGGGCCGCGACGGCGAAGCCACAAAACGTGAGGGTTCCGACGCTGTTCCGTAACCTTGGCCGGTCTCGACTAGGCTAGTGGCGACGAGGACGTCGAGAATTTCCCTCAAGATTCCCAGTAAATCGCTTCACCATAAGGAGCAGTCCATGGCGCTTATCGATGCCATCCACGCCCGCGAGATCCTTGATTCCCGCGGAAACCCGACAGTAGAAGTTGAAGTTCTGCTTTCCGATGGCCAGATCGGCCGCGCGGCAGTTCCCTCCGGTGCTTCCACCGGCGAGCACGAAGCCGTCGAACTGCGCGACGGCGACAAGGGCCGTTACCTCGGCAAGGGCGTCCAGAAGGCCGTTGACGCGGTCATCGACGAAATCGCCCCGGCCCTGATCGGCTTCGACGCCACGGACCAGCGCAGCATCGACCAGGCCATGATCGACCTCGACGGCACCCCGAACAAGGGCAAGCTCGGCGCGAACGCCATCCTCGGCGTTTCCCTCGCCGTGGCAAACGCGGCCGCCGCCTCCGCGGACCTGCCCCTGTACAAGTACCTGGGCGGCCCGAACGCCCACGTCCTGCCCGTCCCGCTGATGAACATCCTCAACGGTGGCTCCCACGCCGACTCGGACGTCGACATCCAGGAATTCATGATCGCCCCGATCGGCGCCGAGACCTTCTCCGAAGGCCTGCGCTGGGGCGTTGAGGTCTACCACAACCTCAAGGCGGTCCTGCAGGCCAAAGGCCTCTCCACCGGCCTCGGCGACGAAGGCGGCTTCGCTCCGAACCTGCCGTCCAACCGTGCCGCACTGGACCTGATCCAGGAAGCCATCAAGAACGCCGGCTACACCCCGGGCAAGGACATCGCCCTCGCGCTGGACGTCGCCTCCTCCGAGTTCTACAAGGACGGCGCCTACCAGTTCGAAGGCAAGGCACTCTCAGCCACCGAGATGAGCGCCTACTATGCCGAACTCGTTGCCGATTACCCGCTGGTCTCGATCGAGGACCCGCTGGACGAAAATGACTGGGAAGGCTGGAAGACCCTTACCGACACCATCGGTGACAAGGTCCAGCTGGTTGGCGACGACCTCTTCGTCACGAACCCGATCCGCCTGCAGCAGGGCATCGACTCCGCCACGGCCAACTCCCTGCTCGTCAAGGTCAACCAGATCGGTTCCCTGACGGAAACCCTGGACGCCGTTTCCCTGGCCCAGCGCTCCGGTTACACCACCATCACCTCGCACCGCTCCGGCGAAACCGAGGACACCACCATTGCTGACATCGCCGTTGCCACCAACGCGGGCCAGATCAAGACCGGTGCCCCGGCCCGCTCCGAGCGCGTCGCCAAGTACAACCAGCTGCTGCGCATCGAAGAAGAACTCGACGACGCCGCCCGCTACGCCGGCCGCAGCGCTTTCCCGCGTTTCAAGGGCTAGTATCCGCTGAAACAGCTGACCGGTGGCTATGGTGGAAAGACCATAGCCACCGGTTCTGTTTAACGAAATGTGCGAGCACTTCGGCAAACCGCAGGCTCCGTGAGGAACGCAACGCGCAGCAACCCGCCAGGCAAGCACCAGGCATTACAGGAGTGTCATGGCCACCCGCCGCCCCAAGGTCCCCCGGGCAGATGCCCTCGGCCGCTCGCCCCAAAAGAACCCCGACGGCGGCCATGTCATCCGTGCCGACTTCGGCGAGTCCCGCAAGGCATCCGCCGCCCAGCAAGAGGCACCGGTTCATGCAGGGTCCAGGACGCCGTCCAATGCCAAAGCCGAAGGCGGCACCCAAAGCAAAGCCCCTTCCGGGTCCAAGGTTGGTGGTGTTGCGAAACCGGGACGTTCGGGAAACACCCCGGTTGTCGGCAAGGCATCCAGCAAGGCGTCCGGTGCCGGATCCTCGCACTCCGACAAGGACCACGGCGCGCGCCCTGTGCCCGCGAAGGCGTTCTCCGGCCGTATGCTTGCCCTCGCTGTGGTGATGATAGCGATCACTATCATGCTCGCTCCCACAGTGAAGATCTGGTTGGAGAAAAAGGCCGAAATCTCCGGCCTGGAAGCCGACATTGCCAGTAAACAGGCCGAGCAGGCCAGCCTCCAGAAGCAGATCACGCGGTGGCAGGACCCCAACTACGTGAAACAACAAGCCCGGGACCGCATTAACATGGTTATGCCGGGTGAAGCTGGCTACTGGGTGTTTGGTGGAGACGTTCCCGCTGGCACACCGGGTGGGAGCACCAGTTCAGGAGCTTCCGGAAGCCCGTCCAACCTGCCATGGGTGGACGGCCTGTGGGAATCCATCAGGCGCTCGGCAACAGACTAGACGCGGTGCCCGCCGCCGTCGCGCCCTGATGGGCGCGGCCAAAAAGGGCAGGAAGGATGGCAGCGCCAGTGGAAGACAACTCGGCACCTGCATCGCAGGAGTCCCGCAAGCCATCAGCACACGATCTCGAAATCCTCAGCCGCCAGCTCGGACGGCCGGTGCGCGACGTCGTCGAAATCCCGGCGCGCTGCGTCTGCGGCAACCCGCTGGTCGCTGCAACCGCTCCGCGCTTGAGCAATGGCACCCCGTTTCCCACGACGTTCTACTTGACGCACCCCGTCATCACCGCCGCCGTGTCGCGGCTGGAAGCCGGCGGGCTCATGAATGAGATGAACGAACGGCTCACCGCGGACGAGCCTTTGGCTGCGGCTTACAGGAGCGCCCACGAAGCCTATCTCCAGGCGCGTGACGAGATTGCCGGACGTGCCGGCACGGGAGACATTCCGGAAATCGCAGGGGTCTCGGCCGGCGGCATGCCTACCCGCGTCAAGTGCCTGCACGTGCTGGTCGGCCACTCCCTGGCCGCCGGTCCCGGCGTCAATCCGCTCGGCGACGAGGCCATCACGGCGATTAGCGAATGGTGGACCGCGGACCGCTGCTATTGCGACGGCGCATGGGACAGTGCGGGGGAGGCCCCGTCCAAGGACCTCAGCCGCCACGGACCGCAGGGCCTGCCGGACATCGTGGGCCGTCCCGCCCCCGTCCGCAAATCCAAGTCCTCCCACGCGACAGAGCCATCAGGGGAACCATCCGCAGGGGGGCTCAACGTATGAACCGCGTAGCTGCGATTGACTGCGGGACCAATTCGATTCGCCTCCTGATCGCGGATTCCAACGGCACGGACTCCGGGTCTCCCTTGCGGGACGTTGTCCGCGAGATGCGCGTGGTGCGCCTCGGCCAAGGGGTTGACGCCACCGGCGAACTCGCCCCTGAGGCGCTTGAGCGCACCTTTGCGGCGACCGCCGACTACGCCGAGCTGATCCGCCATCACGGAGCCCGGGGCATCCGTTTCGTGGCGACCTCTGCCAGCCGGGACGCCCGTAACCGGGACGTCTTTGTTGACGGGATACGGGGGCTGCTGGGCGTCGAACCCGAGGTCATCTCCGGTGACGAAGAAGCCTCGCTGTCCTTCGCCGGCGCAAGCAGCGTGCTGCCTTCGCGCGGCAAGGACCCTGTGCTTGTGGTGGACCTTGGCGGTGGAAGCACCGAATTCGTCCTCGGAGACTCCGACGGCGTCATTGCCGCCAAATCCGTCGACATCGGCTGCGTGCGGCTGACCGAGCGGCACCTTCGCAGCGACCCTCCGACGCCGGAGCAGATCGCCGCCGCGGAAGCCGACGTCGACGCGGCCATGGACCTGGTGGCCCGCACGGTCCCGCTGGACCGGGCCACCGCCGTCGTGGGCGTAGCCGGTACCGTCACCACCATCACCGCGCACGCGTTGGGCCTGGACGAGTACGATCCCGCACTCATCCACGGTGCCAGCCTGGACCTGGAGACCATCAGCGACGCGGCCACAAGTTTGTTGGAAATGAGCCGCGAGGAACGTGCCCGGCTACCCTACATGCACCCCGGACGCGTCGACGTCATCGGTGCCGGAGCCCTTGTTTGGCGCCGCATCCTCCAACGCTTGGCTGAGCTCGGAGAGGGCTCCATCACTGCGGCTACCTCCAGCGAACATGACATCCTCGACGGCATCGCGCTGAGTATTCTGAGCATGCCGAGTACTCGGTAAGAGTGGGTATTCGCTGATGACGTTGCCACACGGCTGGCGCCGCCGGACAGCATCGGCCGCGCTGGCGGCCATGCTGGCCGGGGGAAGCCTTGCAGGGGCCCTGCTCACTGCCCCTTCGGCGTTCGCCGACTCTTGGCGGGACAAGGAATACTGGCTCAACGAGTACGGCATTTCCGCCGCCTGGCAGGTATCAAAGGGCGCCGGGGTGAAAGTGGCCATCATCGACAGCGGAGTGGACGGGCAACACCCCGACCTCAACGGCGCGGTGGTCGGAGGAACCGACGCTTCCGGTGCGGGCGACCCCAACGGACAGAAAAGCATCGGGGCCAAGCCTGAGCACGGGACCCTCGTCGCCACGCTGCTGGCAGGGCGTGGACACGCTCCGGCCAGCCCATCGGCGTCTCCGTCGCCGGGGCCGTCCCCTTCGCCCGGTTCCGGCGTCGGTCCGGACGGAATCGTCGGCGTCGCGCCCGAGGCCCAGATCCTCTCCGTTTCCGCCTGGCTCGGTTCGCCGAATCCGGCGGGCAAGACGGACCAGGAACAGATTCCCGAAGCTGTCCGATGGGCGGTGGACAACGGCGCCAAGGTCATCAACATTTCCCTCGGCAGCACCTCGCCTGATTGGCCCCAAAGCTGGGATGCGGCGTTCCTCTATGCCGAACAAAAGGACGTGGTGATCGTGGCTGCGGCGGGCAACCGGATCGGCGGAAACGTCCAGGTGGGCGCGCCGGCCACGATTCCGGGTGTACTGACCGTGGCGGGACTCGACCGGAACCGTACGGCCAGCGTCGACGCTTCTTCGCAGGGAATCAGCATCGGCGTCTCGGCGCCCGCGGAGAAGCTGGTGGGCGGACTGCCCGGTGGGAGCTATGAAGATTGGGCCGGCACGTCCGGCTCCGCGCCGATTGTCTCCGGCGTCGCGGCACTTATCCGCTCGAAATGGCCTGATATGAGCGCCAAGCAGGTCATCAACAGGATTGTGTCGACGGCCGAGGATGCAGGCGCGCCCGGCAAGGACCCCATCTATGGCTACGGCATCCTCAATGCCGAGGCGGCCCTGAAAGCCGATGTACCCGAGGTAGCGAGCAATCCCGTGGGATCCATTGCGGACTGGATCCGGGTCCATCGACGTGGCGACCTCAGCAGCCCGACGCCTCCGTCAACGTCGAAACCAAGCATTCCCGCGGCCACCTTGGCGGATCCCACAGTTCCCGCGGCCAAGGCGCCATCGCAGTCCGACACTGCGGTTCCGGCCGCGGTGGTCATCGGCTTTGGTTCGCTTTTCGTGGCGATCGTCGCGGGCGCCACCGTCCAATTGAGGCGCGCCTACCGGACCTCCCCGGAACTGCCCGACGAGACCTCGACCGGCGTGGTGGACGTCGTGGATCCGAGCCCCCCGAAATAGCCTCCGGCGCCGATCCGTAGCGTCGGGAAATAGTTAGTGAAGATTTTCACAAGGTGCTGTACTCTATTCTTATGGCAACCACCCCTGAGCTCATTGACCGTCCCCGTGTTCTCGTTGTCGGCGGCGGATACGTCGGCCTGTACGTAGCACTCAAGCTGCAGAAGAAGATCGCGAACGCCGGCGGCATCGTCACCGTCGTTGATCCCCTTCCCTACATGACCTACCAGCCCTTCCTCCCCGAAGTGGCCGGCGGCAACATCGAGGCACGCCACGCCGTCGTCTCGCACCGCCAGCACCTCAAGCAGACGGAACTCATCCAGGGCCGCGTCACCAGCATCGACCACAAGAACCGCACCGCCGTTGTTGCTCCGGCCGACGGTGGAGTGCCTTTCGAGATCCCGTACTTCGACGTCGTGGTTGCCGCCGGCGCCATCACCCGGACGTTCCCCATCAAGGGCCTCGCTGACGAAGGCATTGGCCTGAAGACCATCGAAGAAGCGGTCGCCCTGCGCAACAAGGTCCTTGAGCGCATCGAGGTTGCCTCCACCATGACGGACGCCGCCGAACGCGCCAAGGCCCTGACCTTCGTGGTCGTGGGTGGCGGTTTCGCAGGTATCGAGTGCATCACCGAGATGGAAGACCTCGCCCGCGCTGCCGTCAAGAACAACGCGCGCATCCGCCAGGAAGAGGTCCGCTTCGTTCTCGTCGAAGCCATGGGCCGCATCATGCCCGAGGTCACCGCAGCCCAGGCAGAGTGGGTTGTCGAACACCTGCGCAGCCGCGGCATCGAGGTCCTGCTCAACACCTCCCTCGACAACGCAGAGGGAAGCCTCAAGCTCATCAACCTGCCGGACAAGACGCCTGCCCAGGAGTTCGAAGCCGACACCCTCGTGTGGACTGCAGGCGTGCAGGCCAACCCGATGATCCGTTCCACCGACTTCCCGCTCGAGCCGCGCGGACGTGTCCGTGTCCTCCCGGACCTGCGCATCGCGGGCGACGAAGGCATCATCGACAACGCCTGGGCGGCCGGCGACATCGCTGCCGTCCCGGACCTCACGGGCAGCGGCCTGCCGGACGGCACCTGCGTTCCGAACGCCCAGCACGCGCTGCGCCAGGCCAAGCGCCTCGCCAAGAACCTGTGGGCCTCCCGCTGGGACAAGCCCATGGGCGACTACAAGCACAAGAACCTCGGTGCGGTTGCCGGCTTCGGCGAATGGAAGGGCGTTGCCAACATCAACATCCTGGGCCGTATCGGCCTCAAGGGTGGACTCGCCTGGCTGGCCCACCGCGCCTACCACGGCCTGGCCATCCCCACCGGTGAGCGCAAGGTCCGCGTGATCTTCAACTGGATCCTGGGCATGACGATGGGCCGCGACACCACCCAGCTGCTGGACCTCGACAACCCGCGTGGAGCCTTCGTGGCCGCGGCCACCCCGGCTCCCAAGCCGGCCGCCGCACCTGCGCCGGCCGCTGAGCCCGCCGAAGCCAAGGCTCCGGTCACGGCTGACGCCAAGTAGCGAACCCCAAGCAGTCCCGCCGACGGCGGTCGTTCCCACGCGGGAGCGGCCGCCGTCGTCGTTTAACTCGCGGCCCGTCCGCGACGGCGGTGCAGGCATGGCCGGCGACGGCGGGTCCTAGACTTGCAGCATGGCAGGCGAAAGCGATCTGACGACCCTCCTGGGATCCATGCACCCCGTCCTTCGGGACGGCGACTACGTGTACGCGTTGTGGCCGCACGGCAAAGCGCTTGAGGGCGATATCGAAGCCGCTGTCCGCGAAGCGGAAGGCCTCACGGTGGTCCTGCGCCGTGAAGAAGCCGGACGCCTGGGACTGTCCTACGATTTCGTGGCGGCGTGGATCACTCTTCAAATCCACTCTGTCTTGGACGCCGTGGGGCTCACAGCGGCCGTCAGTTCCGCTCTCACGGCAGCCGGTATCAGCTGCAATGTCCTGGCAGGGTTCCATCACGACCACCTGTTGGTTCCATCCGTCGAGCGCGGGCGCGCCATGGAAGTCCTTAAGCTGCTGGGCCAGGGCGTGGTGCTGCGAACGGAGCGGCAGGATGACCGCGAGTCCGTGCTGGCGCTCACGGCTGCCGCCTTTTCCACCAGCCCGGTCACCGGGCTGCCCGTCGACGGGGTCCCGGCCGAAGTGAAGCTCCTGCGTGAACTCTTCGAGTGCGATGAGTACCTGCCGGAGTTCAGCATCGTGGCCGAGATTGCCGGTGAGATCGTGGGCCACGTCATCAGTACCCGCGGCTGGATAGGGGAGCTCCGGCTTTTGGGGCTGGGCCCCATCAGCGTCGAACCGCACCTGCAGCGGCGCGGCATCGGATCTGCCCTCTTGCGGGAAACCGCTCGACGGGCCGACGAAGCGGGCGAACCGGGCATCGCCCTGCTGGGCAGCCCCGAGTACTATCCGCGCTTTGGATTCCTGCCCGCGCGCACGCTGGGCGTGGTGGCCCCCGACGCCGGGTGGGGAGACCATTTCCAACTGTTGCCCCTCAAAGCATGGCCCGACGGCGTCAGTGGAACCTTCCGTTATGCCGCGCCGTTTGAACGGCTCTAGGAGACGAAAGAGGGGAGTGCACTGGGTTACCATTATCCGGGCGCCCCAGTAGCCCAATTGGCAGAGGCAGCGGACTTAAAATCCGCGTGTTGTGGGTTCGAGTCCCACCTGGGGCACGCATGCGAAATGCGAACCCTGCGGCCCCACTTGTTGCGCCAAGCTGTGCCGTGACAGGAATTTAACCCCGCGTTCATGTGAAGGGCCGTCCGGACTGGACAGCGACACACCGTTATTAGATCCTGACCTGCGTATATGTGTTCTAGGACACATATTTGGTAGTACTCTCATGGAACATGTTCGAAGTGAAAGTGACTTCGGGCGAATGACCACGAATCAGACGCACCGCGGAGGCTATTTATGTACAGGAAGAAAGTCATTTCGGCGATTGCAGCAGCAGCCACCCTCGGCATGCTGGTGGCGGGCTGTGCGAATCAGACTGCCCCTAGCGGCACCGAAACCTCGGGTGGCGGCGGCAGGATCAATATCCCTGCGATTTCCAAAGTCGACGTTCCTGCCGGAGCTGTTTTGCCTGCAGGCGATGGCAAGGCAAATTGCCCGTCAACCACCACCCTTGCCTATGCCGGTGCCGAGACAGGACCCAACGCCCAGCTGGGCATCAACATCTTCAACGGCATCCAACTGGCCATCAACCAGCACAACACCGCGAACCCCGGCTGCCAGGTCCAGTTCAAGAAATTCGATACTGAAGGCGATCCGAACAAGGCCACTGGCCCGGTAACGCAGATCGTGTCCGAGCCGGACATCATCGGAGTGGTGGGCTTGCCCTTCTCGGGAGAATCCAAGGCCACCGGCAACATCTTCGAGCAGAAGGGCTTGGTGCACATCACGCCCTCCGCAACCAACCCGAGCCTGACGAAGAACGGCTGGACCACTTTCTTCCGGGCCCTCGGCAATGACGCCGTCCAGGGTCCGGCCGCAGCGAAGTTCCTCACGGACAAGCTGCAGGCCAAGAAGGTCTACCTCGTCCAGGACGACTCTGACTACGGCATCGGTTTGGGAACCACAACCTCCGCGGCCCTGGGCTCCGCGATGGTGGGGTCCGACAAGGTTGTCACAGGCCAGAAGGACTTCTCGGCCGTGATCTCCAAGATCATGAACGCCAAGGCAGACACCGTCTACTACGCCGGCTACTACGCAGAAGGCGCTCCCTTCGACCAGCAGCTGGTTGGAAAGGGATTCACCGGCTCCTTCGTGGGCCCGGATGGCGTGAAGGATGACCAGTTCATCAAGCAGGCCGGCGACGCATCGTCGAACTCGTACTTCACCTGCCCGTGCATCCCCGGCGAGCTGATCCCGAGCTTCGAGTCCGAGTACAAGAAGCTTGCCAACGCTGAGCCCGGAACCTACTCCATTGAAGGTTACGACGCAGCCACGGTCCTGCTCTCCGGTATCGACAAGGGCAAGCAGTCCCGCGCGGACCTTCTTTCCTGGGTCAAGTCCTACGATGCAGACGGCCTGTCGAAGCACTACAAGTGGGATTCAACCGGCGAACTGGCAACGCCTGATGTTTACGGCTACAAAGTTGAGAACGGCAAGATCGTTCCCATCGGCGTCATCGGAAAATAACACCGAGCCCAGATGAATGCTGGGGGTTAGCATCCATGCCGACCCCCAGCATTTCTTTTGATTACATCAGGAAGTGCCATGATCAGTGAAGTAATTCCCAACCTGCTCCACTCGGTTCCAATGGACGATACGTGGATCACCTTCGACGTAAACTCCTTTACCGAAAATTTCTGGAGTTCAACCTTTGACGGGTTGACCTTCGGGGCAATTTACGCGTTGGTAGCCCTCGGCTATACCCTCGTCTACGGCGTTCTCAACCTCATCAACTTTGCCCACTCCGAAGTGTTCATCACGGGCTGTTACGGGGTGTTCTTTACCCTCAGCGCGCTGAATTTCGGGCCCTCTGCTCCGAGGCTGGCCTTTTGGGCCATCGTGGGAAATCTTGTCCTCGCCCTCGTTGTCGCCATCATCGCCTCAGCCTTGATGGCAGTGATCGTGGAACGGGTGGCCTATAAACCTTTGCGGCAGCGCAAGGCGCCCCGCCTGGCATTCTTGATTACCGCCATCGGTGTTTCCTTCGCCATTCAGTACACCATCTACTGGTGGCGCGGACCGAGCCCGGAGGCTGCGCTGACGATGTTCAGGCCGCTCCCGATTTTCGACGTCTTCGGGACGATCGTCGATTCGCAGCAGGTGGTGATCGTGGTCGCAGCGATTATCCTCATGATCGCCACCGACCAGTTCATCAGGCGGTCCCGGACCGGCCGGGGCATCCGTGCCGTTGCGCAGGACCCGGATACCGCAACTTTGATGGGTGTCAACAAGGAAAAGATCATCGTGACCACCTTCATCATCGGAGGGATCCTGGCCGGCGCAGCCGCCTTGTTCTACGTGATGAAAATCCCGTCCGGCGTGCAATACAACGGCGGATTCATCCTCGGCGTCAAGGCCTTCGCGGCCGCTGTCCTCGGAGGCATCGGCAATGTGCGCGGCGCTTTGCTGGGCGGCCTGCTGATCGGTTTGATCGGCAACTACGGCCAGGTGCTCCTGGGCAGTTCCCAATGGACCGACGTGGTCGCGTTCGTGGTCCTGGTGTTGGTATTGATTGTGCGACCCGAAGGTGTCTTGGGTAGCTCGCTAGGAAAGAGTAAGGCATGAGCACAACAGACGGCCCCACACTTATTCCCGATGATGCTTCGGCACAGGAAATTGCGGACCGCGAAGCCAAAATGCGGCGCCGCAAAGGCTGGTTCCCGGGACTCAGCGACAAATGGAACGCGCTCCCGCGCCAAACCCAATGGCTGATCCTCATCGTCGTCGTAGTCATTGCGTACTTGCTCCCCATCCTCAACCCGCCGTTGATCACGACGGAACCCGGCAACAATTGGCAAATCGCGCTCGCGCAAATGTCTGTTTATGCCCTGGTGGCTGTGGGCTTGAACGTGGTGGTCGGCTATGCGGGCCTCCTCGACTTGGGCTATGTGGCATTTTTCGCCCTGGGTTCCTACACGGCGGCAATGTTTACCAGCCCGGATTCCCCGTATGTGCACATTCCCTACTTGTGGACGCTCCCGCTGGCGATGGCAGTCGCCATGTTCTTCGGAGTGGTCCTCGGTGTGCCTACGCTTCGCCTTCGCGGCGACTACCTGGCTATCGTCACGCTCGGCTTCGGTGAAATCGTGCGCATTTTGGCCACGATTATTCCGGCGATGAAAGGCCAGGTTGGCTTCCAGAACGTTGGCCACCCTCCGGGAACGGATTCAAGCGGGCAAACAATTTTCCAGAACTCGAACGGAACCCCGTGGTACTGGCTGACGCTGTCCATCATCATCGTGGTGCTTTTGGCCGCGGGAAACCTGGAGCGCAGCCGCGTGGGACGCGCCTGGATTGCCATCCGCGAGGATGAAGATGCCGCGGAAATCATGGGCGTCCCGACCTTCAAGTACAAGGTGTGGGCTTTTGCCATCGGCGCTTCCGTTGGCGGGCTCTCGGGTGCCTTGTTTGCCGGGCAAGTGGGCTTTGTGAACAACCAGAAGTTCGATATCGCCACGTCCATCCTGTTCGTCGCTGCCGTTGTCATGGGCGGCACGGGAAACAAGGTCGGTGCGATTCTCGGCGGTGCGTTGGTGGCATATATTCCACTCCGTTTCACCGCGATTGCCGAGTTCAAGTATCTGATCTTTGGCGCGGCGCTGGTGGTCATCATGATCTTCCGCCCCGGTGGCCTTCTGCCCGCACGCCAAAGCCTCCTCGCCTACGGCCGCCTGGCGTACAACAAACTCAAGGGTGCCATGGGCGACATTCCTGCTTCGGGCAAAGTCGTTCTGGAACCGGGAAAGGGGGCTGACAAATGAGTGAAGCGATCGAACCGGATATTGATGTAGAGGCACTCAAGGAACAGGGTGTGGACCTCGAAGTCGCCGAGAAGGTGGCCCCTGAGAGGGACATCGTCACCAAAGTGGGCGAAGCCTTGGTGCAGGTCCAAGACCTCACCATCAAATTCGGCGGCCTGACGGCTCTGGACAATGTCACGTTTGATATCAACAGAGGCGAAATCCTCGGTCTCATCGGCCCCAACGGTGCCGGTAAGACCACTTGTTTCAATGCCATGACGGGTGTCTATAAGCCGACGTCCGGAAAGGTCCTGCTCGAAGGACAATTGCTCAACGGACTGCCGCAGCACCGGATCACCAGGCGTGGCCTGGCGAGGACCTTCCAGAACATCCGCCTTTTTGGTGAGATGACCGCTTTGGAAAACGTGGTTGTCGGCCTCGATGCACGCCACCGCACGAGTGTCGGCGGAGCGCTCTTCCGTCTGCCCACCCATGTCCGGGAAGAGAAAACCGCCATTGAACGCGGCATGGCATTGCTTGAGTTCGTGGGCATCGCCGATCATGCCCACTTCTTGTCACGGCACTTGCCTTACGGTTACCAGCGCCGCCTGGAAATCGCGCGCGCACTTGCGACTGATCCCAAAGTCCTGTGCTTGGACGAGCCCGCAGCAGGGTTCAATCCGGCGGAAAAAGAAGAGCTCATGGCCCTGATCCGGACCATTCGTGACGACGGCTACACGGTCCTGCTCATTGAGCACGACATGAAGTTGGTCATGGGGGTGACCGACCGGATCGTGGTCCTGGAGTTCGGGAAAAAGATCGCGGATGCGGTGCCGAAGATTATCCGCGATGACCCGAAAGTTATTTCCGCCTATCTCGGGGAGCCTGAAGATGACCTTGCTTGAGCTGAAGAACATATCCGTCCACTATGGCCGGATCCAAGCCATTTCCGACATGTCATTCAGCGTGGAGGAAGGCGAAATCGTCTCGCTCATCGGGGCAAATGGTGCCGGCAAGACCACCACCATGAGGACCATCTCCGGATTGCTGGCTCCGTCGGCCGGCTCCATCACGTTCGCCGGCAAGGACATCACCAGGATGAAAGCGCACATCCGCGTCGTCCAGGGCATTTCGCAGGCGCCTGAGGGCCGGGGAATTTTCCCCGGCATGACGGTGGAGGAGAACCTTGACATGGGTTCCTACGGCCGCAAGGACCGGACCAAGGTTGCAGACGATTTGGAGCGAGTCTTCGACCTGTTTCCGCGGTTGAAGGAACGTATCAAGCAGTTTGGCGGCACCATGAGCGGTGGCGAACAACAGATGCTCGCGATTGGCCGGGCCCTGATGTCCAACCCCAAGCTGTTGCTCCTGGATGAACCTTCCATGGGGCTGGCTCCGCAGTTCATCCGCCAGATCTTCAAGATTGTCACCGAGATCAACAACCAGGGCACCACGGTGCTTCTGGTGGAGCAAAACGCCAACCAGGCCCTGGCCCGTGCACACCGTGCTTTTGTCCTGGAAACCGGGTCAATTACGCACAGGGGCACCGGCAAGGAACTGCTCGCCAACCCGGCGGTCAAGGAAGCGTACCTCGGCGTCGGATAGCCCCGTGTGCCGGCACCCTCGCAACGCGGAGGGTGCCGGCATCGGCGGCGGTGGAACTTTCGGTGCGGACCAAGCGTGGGAATTGGTAGCGTGAACTATCACTTCGCACCCACAGCAAGAAGGACATCCACCATGGCACTCGGCGGCAACCCGATCTTCAACGGAAAGAATTTCCGTGGAGCCACACAGGCTCCGCCCGTTCCCAGCTACACCCACGGCCAGCCCCAATACGGCCAGCCCCAGTATGGCCAGCCCCAGTACGGCCAGCCTGCCTGGGCGGCACAGCCGCCCATGACGAGCGATCAGTTGCAGGAGATGTACAACCAGCCCGCAGCCGGTCCGGCCGAGACCGGCCGTATGACTTTCGACGACGTCATCGTCAAGACTGCAGCGTGCCTTGCGGTGCTGCTGCTTGGCGCGGCGGTCACGTTGTTCGTTGCTCCGGGAACCGCAAATCTCCTGATGATTGTCGGCGCCTTGGGCGGCTTCGCGTTGGGCATGGTCAACTCCTTCAAGAAGCAGCCGTCCCCGGCACTGATCCTGACGTATGCCGGACTTGAGGGTCTGTTCCTCGGAGGCCTGACCCGCCTCCTGGACGGAATGTTCCCGGGCGTCGGCCTGCAAGCTGTCATTGGCACCCTTGCGGTGTTCGGCGTGACCTTGGCTCTCTTCAAGAGCGGCAAGGTGCGTGCCACCCCCAAGGCTGTTCGCTTCTTCATGATCGCCATGCTCGGCTACCTCGTCTTCGCAGTGATCAATATGGTCCTGGTGTGGACGGGCGCAGTCCAGTCGCCGTTCGGCCTGAGCAGCAGCGTGCACATCTTCGGCATCCCGTTGGGCGTTTTCATCGGCATCCTGGCTATCGGCCTGGCCGCATTCTCACTGGTCATGGACTTCACGAGCATCGAACAGGGTGTCCGGCAGGGCGCTCCGGAGAAATACTCCTGGACGGCCGCTTTCGGCCTGACCGTGACGCTCGTGTGGCTGTACGTGGAGATCATCCGCCTGCTGGCGATCCTGCGCGGCGACGACTAAGCTCCCAGGATTTGTTGAGCGTAGTGCCCCTGAAGATCCGTCTTCAGGGGCACTACGTGTCTTTCCGGTGCGGTTAGGACAGACGCTCGAAGACCACCGCCATGCCCTGCCCGCCACCGACACACAGGGTCGCCAGTCCCAAGGTGCCGTCCCGTTCCCGGAGGCCATTGAGCAAAGTGGTGGTCATCCGGGCGCCTGTCATGCCAAAGGGATGGCCAAGGGCGATGGCTCCGCCGTGGACGTTGAGTTTCTCCGGATCGATGCCGAGTTCGCGGGCGCTCGCTACCACCTGGACGGCGAAGGCTTCGTTGAGTTCCACGAGGTCAATGTCCGCCATGCTCAGCCCCGCCAGTGCCAAGGCCCGGCGCGACGACTCCACGGGACCCATGCCCATGAGTTCCGGGGAAAGGGCGCTGACTCCCGTCGAGACGATGCGTGCCAGCGGCTCGAGGCCAAGCTCCCGGGCCCGGAAATCGCTCATGACCACCACGGCGGCGGCGCCATCGTTGAGCGGGCAGGCATTCCCGGCGGTCACGGTCCCTTCCTTGCGGAAGACCGGCTCCAAGGCGCTGACCGCTTCAAGGGTGACGCCGGCGCGAGGTGAATCGTCGCGCTCGACGACGGTCCCGTCTTTGCGGGTGTACGGCGTGATCTCGCGGGCGTAGAAACCGGAGGAGATGGCCGCCTCGGCACGGTTCTGGCTCTGGACCGCCCACAGATCCTGCTCGGCCCGGCTGATTCCGTGGCTCGTGGCGACGTTTTCCGCGGTCTGTCCCATCGCGATGTAGACGTCCGGCATCCGTCCTCCCATGCGGGGATCCGTCCACGGCGTGTTGGACGCGGCCCGGGCGGCCGTGCGGGCGCGCGCGGCTTCAAACAGGGGGTTGTGCACGCTGGTGTCGGTTTCCCCTGCCCCGACCCAGTTCTGGTAGCGGGACACCGATTCGACCCCCGCCGAGACGAAGGCGTGGCCTTCTCCGGAGCTGATGGCGTGGAAGGCCATCCGCAGGGTTTGCAGGCTCGAGGCGCAGAAGCGGTTGATCGTGGCCGCGGGGACGGTGTCCAGGCCGGCCAGGACGGTCACCACCCTGGCCATGTTCGAGCCGGCCTCGCCGCTGGGCTCGGCGCAGCCAAGGTAGAGGTCATCGAGCCCGCGGCCGTCTAGTGCCCCTGGATCGAAAGCCGGAATCTTCGCCAGCGCGGCAGTCACCATGGCCGCCGCGAGGTCGTCGGGACGTTCGTCCTTGAGTGACCCTTTGAAGGCCCGTCCAATGGGGCTTCTGGCGGTGGAAACGATGACGGCCTCAGTCATGCCCCCAGCTTACGCCGGGGCCGGCCCGCCCAAGGCGGCGGATGCACGGACCTCAGGCGAGTCGTGTGGCCCCGGCGGCCGGGGTCACGGTGAAGATGTCCGGCGTCGTGAAACCGGCCGCCGCGAAGGCGCGTACGACGGCGTCGCGCACCTCCTGCTCGTGGCCCACCGGGGTGAGGGCGATGGCCGAGCCGCCGAAGCCGCCGCCCGTCATCCGGGCGCCGATGGCACCGTGGGCTCGGGAGGTTTCCACCGCGAGATCCAGTTCCGGACAGGAGATCTCGAAGTCATCGCGCATGGACGCATGGCTCGCATCCAGGAGCCTGCCGATGTGGGCGGGGCCCTCCGTGGTGAGGCGCTCCACGGTCTGCAGCACGCGGTCGTTTTCCGTGACGATGTGCCGCACCCGCCGGAACGTGATTCTGTCCAGGAGGCCGCTGGCTTCCTCCAGGTCGCCGATGCCGACGTCGCGCAGGGCCGGGACCCCCAGTACCTGGGCCCCGAGTTCGCAGGAAGCACGACGCGAGGCATAACCGCCGTCGGCATGTGAATGGGAGACTTTGGTGTCGATGACCAGCAGAACGAGTCCGGCCTCCTGGGCGTCGAAGGGGACTAGTTGCACGCTCTGGTCGCGGCAGTCCAGGAAGACCGCATGGCCCTTTGACCCGCGAAGCGACGCCGACTGGTCCATGATTCCGGTAGGGGCGCCCACGAAGTCGTTCTCGGCCCTCTGCGTTGCGAGGACCATGTCTTCGGCGCCCAGTCCCGCGCCCGTTAGCTCGTTGAGGGCGGAGATGACGGCGCATTCGATGGCGTGCGAGGAGGACAGTCCCGCGCCCAGCGGGACATCCGAATCCATGAGGAGGTCGAAGCCCGGGACAAGGACGCCGCGCTGTTGCAAGGCCCAGGCCACGCCGAGCGGATACTTCGTCCAGCCTTTGGCCGCTTCGGGAACCAACGCGTCGACGTCGGCTTCGACGAGGCCTTGCCCGCCGAAGGTAGACAACAGCCGGACGCGTGAGTCATGGCGGATCCGGACTGCAACCTTCGCGGTCTTGTCGATGGCGAAAGGCAACACGAAACCTTCGTTGTAATCGGTGTGCTCGCCGATCAGGTTCACGCGTCCCGGTGCCTGCCACACGCCGTCGGGGGCTGAACCGAAAGTCGACTCGAAAAGCCCGGAGAGGGCACCCACGGCGGGGGCGTCGGGAGTGGAGGTCATGCTGGGGCCCCTTCCGGAATAGCGCGCTGGGAATCGCTGGCGACGGCGCGCAGCCGTTCGGCCACCGATTCGGGCGTGGTGTCGTTGATGAAGGCTCCCATGGCGGCCTCGGAACCGGCAAGGTACTTGAGCTTGTCGGCAGCACGGCGTGGGGAGGTGAGTTGCAGGTGCAGGTGGCCGGACGGTCTCAGGACGCGATCCAGGGGTGCCTGGTGCCAAGCGGAAATGTACGGTGTGGGAGTCGGATACAGGGCGTCCATGCGCTTGAGCAACTCAAGGTAGACGTGGGCTAGTTCGTCGCGTTCTTCGCCGCTCAAAGCGGCGAGGTCGGGAACTTGCCGATGGGGGACGAGGTGCACCTCCAGCGGCCAGCGGGCGGCGAACGGCACGTAGGCGCTGAAGTGCTCGGCTTCGAGCACCATGCGGCTCCCGTCCTGCCGTTCGGCCTTGAGGATCGAGGACGTGAGCGATTCTCGGCCCTTGGAGTCGGCGAAGTACAGGCCGGCGGCGGCGCCAAGGCTGGCCGCCCGCGGCGTGACGTAGGGGTAGGCATAAATCTGTCCGTGCGGGTGGTGAAGGGTTACCCCGATGTCAGCGCCCCGGTTTTCGAACGGGAACACCTGCTGGATTCCGGGAAGGGCGCTGAGCGCCTCAGTCCTGTGCGCCCAGGCTTCGACGACCGTGCGTGCCCTGGTTTCGCCAAGCTCGGCAAAGGATCCGGTGTGGCTGGGCGTGAATGAGACAACTTCGCAGCGGCCGTATGCAGGGCCGGAGGTTCCCCAAGCGGGCATGCCCGGGATCATGCCGACCGCCGGCCCCAGTGAGGGGAAGCGGTTCTCGAACACCACGACGTCGTAGTCCGGCGCCGGGATTTCGGAAGGGTTCGCGGGCGTGGTGGGGCAGATGGGACATTGGTCTGCCGGTGGCAGGTGGGTGCGGCTTTGGCGGTGTGCCGCCACGGCGACCCATTCGCCGCTCAGCGCGTCGTAGCGCAACTCGCCCGGATCGGCGCGCTGCGGCAGCTCACGGTGATCCGTCAGCGAGCCGGGATCGCGCTCCGGCGAGCCGGCGTCGTCGAAATAGATCAGCTCCCGGCCATCGGCGAGGCGTGTGCTGGTAAGGCAAGTCATGGATTTATGGTGCCACAGAGTGCTCAAAAAGGCAAAATATCTAACAAAAAAGAACATTGAGGGTGAAGCCAAGCAACACATGGGATGCAGTACGGTGGTGCCATGCCTCCCACAACACCGTCTTCGACACCGGGCGAAGAGACCGTATCCCGACGCTTTGCCAGCGGACGCCAATTCGAGATCCGCCGCGGTGACGCACTCGCCGTCGTCACCGAGCTCGCCGCGGGCTTGCGGTTGTTCAGCCGCGACGGCGTCCAGCTCACCGAGAGCTACGGCGACGCGCAACTTCCGCCCGGTGCCACCGGAATTACCCTCGCCCCGTGGGCCAACCGGATCGAGGACGGGATCTGGTACCTCGACGGCAAAAAGCAGCAACTGGACATCACGGAGGTGTCGCGCAACAACGCCAGCCACGGGCTCCTGCGCAACTCGTCCTACGCCCTCGTGGCGGAAGACGAATTCTCCGTGACCCTCGAAGCCGTGATCTTCCCGCAGCACGGCTACCCCTTCCTGGCCCGGCATCAGGTCCACTACGAGATCGACGCCGGGCTGGCGCTTCGGGTCTCCCAGAGTTTCATCAATGATTCGGCGGCCCCCGCGCCCTTCGTCCTCGGGGCGCACCCGTATTTGCGTGTAGGGGACGTTCCGCCGGAAGAGATGGTCCTGACTGTCCACGCCGGTACGCGACTCGTGGCCGACGAGCGGCTGATCCCGCGTAGTTCGGTGCCTGTCGACGGTGATTTTGATTTTGGCGCCGGCCGGAGTGTGGGTGGCCTGGATGTCGACGTGGCGTTCACGGATTTGGGGTTCGACGGCGGCATCGCCCGCCAAACGCTGTCGGCGCCGGATGGCCGAAGCGTCTCCTTGGAGCAGGACGAAAACTGCGCCTACGTCCACATCTTCGTCACGGATACTTTTCCGGGCCGCTCGAAAGCGGTGGCGATTGAGCCCATGACCGGTCCGGCGAACGCGTTCAACTCGGGCGCTGGCCTCCGGTGGCTCGAACCGGGGGAGACCTTCACTATGAGGTGGGGAATCGTGGGCGCGCTGTAGATGGGTTTCCTATCGGGAGCTCCCTGCGGAATTATGGGTGAATGACGCCAGCACAGGACGCCACGCCATCGAGTGAGCCCGTTTCGGCCGCGCCCAGGCAGGTGTCGGAGCATCACATTGCGCAGGACATCCCGTACGGAGTCCGGATTGCTGCCGCGTGGGCATGGCGGGTGGGCCTCATATTGGTGGTCGTTGGAGCCCTTATTTGGCTGTTGGGGAAGGTCAGCTTCCTGATCATCCCGCTCATGGTCGCCTCCCTCCTGGCAGGCTTGCTCTACCCGGTCACGGGGTGGCTCAGGAAGCTCAAGATGCCCCAAGGAGCGGCCGTTGCCATCACAGTGGTGGGGTTCCTCGTGGTCATCGCGGGAGCCCTGGCGTTGGTGGGACGGCAACTCGCTGTGGGATTCGGCGAGCTGTGGCAGGAAGCGCTCACGGGCATCCAGCAAGTCCAGGCCTGGCTCGCTGACGGCCCGCTGCACCTGACCGCGGACCAGATCGACACCTACATCCAGAGCGCCACCTCGGCCCTGC
This sequence comes from Arthrobacter sp. FW306-1B-F12A, assembly GCF_058781865.1. Classification (NCBI taxonomy): domain Bacteria; kingdom Bacillati; phylum Actinomycetota; class Actinomycetes; order Micrococcales; family Micrococcaceae; genus Arthrobacter; species Arthrobacter sp. FW306-1B-F12A. The sequence continues at coordinate 58,016 of NZ_JBYSXD010000009.1, read as the reverse complement.
AGAACAACAGCAGCAGCATCCTCAGCGGTGCCCTGTCCTTCGGTAGTACCGCCGGGCATTTTGCCGCGGGCATGGTCCTGGCCCTCTTCATCCTGATCTTTTTCCTCCTCGAGGGGTCCAGGATCTGGCGGTTCATCGTCGGGCTCCTGCCCCGGACCGCACGCGCAGCGGCCTATGGCGCGGGCCGGCGCGGTTGGTCGTCCATGGTCAGCTACGTGCGCATCCAAATGTTCGTTGCGTTCGTGGACGCGGTGGGGATCGGCGTCGGCGCAGCGATTATCCAGGTTCCCCTCGCCCTGCCCCTGGGTGTCTTGGTGTTCATCGGTTCGTTCATCCCGGTGGTCGGTGCCCTCGTGACGGGAGCCATCGCGGTGCTCCTGGCCTTGGTGGCGAATGGTCCCGTCAACGCGCTCGTCATGTTGGCCATCGTCCTGTTCGTGCAGCAGCTTGAAAGCCATATCCTCCAGCCGCTCATCATGGGCAAGGCCGTATCGCTGCACCCGGTCGCCGTCATCTTGTCGGTCGCCGCCGGTTCCTACCTGGCCGGAATCCCGGGAGCGCTCTTTGCCGTCCCGCTCCTCGCCGTAGCAAATACGGCGGTTCGCTATATTGCAGCGCGGACGTGGGAACATGATGAAGGACTGATGACGGCGTACGCCGGCGCAGGGATTGCACCACCGGACTCCGATGAGGAACCCACCATCAAGGAAATCCACGGTCCCGGCGCCAACGCGGGCGCACGGTCCAACAGCGGCGAAGGCGCCGCAGGTCAGCACGCGGCTGCGGACCGGACATTCGCCAAGGATGCCGCACAGCACACCAACAAAGGAGATTAACCCGTGAATACCCTCGATACCCTGCCCGTCACCCTGGACGATGTCCTTAAGGCGCAGGAGCTGCTCGAGGGCATTATTACCAAGACCCCCATCGAGTCCTCACGGGCCCTGGGAGCGATGGTAGGCGGAGAGGTCTTCTTCAAATGCGAGAACCTCCAGCGGGCAGGTTCCTTCAAGGTCCGCGGTGCCTACGTGCGGATGGCACGCCTGTCTCCCGAGGAAAAGAAGCGCGGCGTGGTGGCGGCTTCGGCAGGCAACCACGCGCAAGGCGTTGCGGTGGCGGCGAAAAGCCTCGGAATCAAGGCACGCATCTACATGCCGCTCGGTGTGGCGCTTCCGAAGCTTGCCGCAACCCGCAGCCACGGAGCCGAAGTCGTCCTGCACGGACACAACGTGGATGAGGCCCTGGCCGAGGCGCAGCGCTACGCGAACGAAACTGGCGCGGTCTTCGTCCACCCCTTCGACAACGTCGACGTCGTGGCGGGCCAGGGCACGGTCGGGCTCGAAATCCTGGATCAGGTCCCTAACGTCGACACGGTCCTGATGGGCGTCGGTGGCGGTGGCCTGCTGGCCGGAGTCGCCGTCGCGATCAAAGCGAGGGCCAGGGAGCTGGGACGCGAGATCCGGATCATCGGCGTGCAGGCCGAGAACGCGGCCGCCTACCCGCCGTCGCTCGCCGCTGACGCCTTGGTGCCGCTCAAGAAGGTTTCCACCATGGCGGACGGCATCGCCGTCGGACGCCCCGGCCAGCTGCCGTTCAGCATCATCCGCGAACTCGTGGACGACGTCGTGACGGTGAGCGAAGACTCTTTGGCCCGGGCCCTCATCTTCCTGCTCGAGCGCGCCAAGATGGTGGTCGAGCCGGCCGGTGCTGTCGGCGTCGCAGCCCTCATGGACGGCAAGATCGAGAACCCGGGGACCACCGCCGTCATCCTGTCCGGCGGCAACATCGACCCCATGCTGATGCTCAAGGTGATCCAGCGCGGCCTCTCGGCTGCGGGGCGCTACATGACCGTGCGCATGATGCTGGATGACCGTCCCGGTTCCTTGGCGACCATTGCCCGCATCATCGCCGAAAACGATGCCAACGTGACCGGCCTGGACCACACCCGGGTGGGCGGCGCGATCAGCATGGGCGACGTCTCCATCACCGTCAACCTGGAAACCAAGGGCCACGAACACAGCGAGCAGGTCCTGGCAGCCCTTCGAGCCGAGGGCTTCCACCCGATCGTGGTGCACTGACGCCGTAGCCCAGCCCAACTGACTCGCAGTTGTTGTCGTTATGAGCCCTCAAAACGACAACAACTGCGAGCTAGTTGGGGGGGAACGCAAAGCAAAACGCCGGCCCGCCCCGGGAAGGGGTGGGCCGGCGTCGTTGTTTCGCGGAATAATCAGCCGGCGAACGGCTTGGCGGAAACAATCTCCACCGGAATTTCCTTGCCGTTGGGGGCGACGTAGCTGATCTTGTCGCCTTCCTTGTGGCCCATGATCGCCACGCCGAGCGGGGACTTCTCGCTGAAGACGTTGAGATCGGAATCGCCGGCGATTTCACGGGATCCGAGCAGGAAGGTCTCTTCGTCACCGGCGATGCGTGCGACGACGAGCATGCCGGGCTCGACGATTCCATCATCGGCCGGAGCTTCGCCCACCTGGGCGTCGCGCAGGAGCACGGTCAGCTGGCGGATGCGGGCCTCGATCTTGCCCTGCTCTTCCTTGGCGGCATGGTATCCACCGTTTTCCTTGAGGTCGCCTTCCTGACGGGCGGCTTCGATCTTCTGTACGATCTCCGCACGGCCAGGGCCGGAAAGGTGGTCCAGCTCTGCCTTCAGGCGGTCAAATGCGTCCTGGGTAAGCCAAGCTGCAGGCGCGCTGTTGGTGGTCGACACGGACTTCTCCTTATGGATCTGACAAGCAAAGACCCCGCCGGTGCAGGCCACTCGTGGAACTCAGCAACCAACTCAGCGGGGTTAAGGTATTGATCCAGTGTAGTCAATCCTGTGGACAAACCCAAGCTCACTGAGTCGCGGGTCACACCGTTGCTATTTGCTGCTGTCGACAATCCAGCAGTTGTCCACGACGGCGGACACGGCCTCGGACTCCGTGCGAAGGATGGCCCTTTGGGCGGTTGTCTGGCCACCGTCGGCCCCTGCCTTCGGGGCATTCGGGCCGATCTCAACGACTTTCCAGCCGACCACCGCGAACTTGGAATCCATGGCCTTGACCGCGCATTTTGCGGTGGCATCCGGGTTCTTTGTGACCTGGAAATCGACCGACAGCTGGGTGGCATCAGTGGCGCTGTAACCGATGTCCTTGAAAGACACAGACGATTGCGAGGAAGACATAGTGACCCAAAACAAGAGCCCGATGACCACGAGGAGGACGGCGATGACGATGTTCCGTTTGGTTTTCCCTCCGAAGGCGCGCTTTTGGCTGCCGTAGCGATTGGCTAGGCTGGTAGTTGCTGGCAGCGCCGTGCCCGATGGGTCTTCCGAAGTCACCCACCCAGTTTAGTGGGCTTCCGGCGCCTCCTCGCACACAGCGGAGTCGCACGCGTTAGAACAACCTGATCAGTACAGCCACCAGCAAACCCAGAACAGCATGACCCGGAAAGAGGAACCGTACCGGATGAGCACATCCACCAGCCCCGACACGCAGCTCCGGCTGCTCGCCGTCCACGCACACCCGGACGACGAGTCAAGCAAGGGCGCGGCAACCATGGCGATGTATGCGGCTTCCGGCGTGGAGGTCATGGTGGCTACCTGCACCGACGGTTCCCGCGGGGACATCCAGAACCCGGCCATGGAGTCCGCTCCGCACCCGAAGCGCGACATGGCAGGCGCGCGCCGTTTGGAAATGAAGCAAGCTGCCGCGGTCCTCGGAATCAAGCAGCGTTGGTTGGGCTTCGTGGATTCCGGACTGCCCGACGGCGATCCGTTGCCACCCCTGCCCGCCGGCTGCTTTGCGCTTCAGCCCCTTGAGCGGGCCTCGGCACCGCTCGTCCGCTTGGTCCGCGACTTCAAGCCGCACGTCATGGTGAGCTACGACGAAAACGGCGGCTACCCGCATCCTGACCACATCATGGCCCACAAGGTTGCCGTCGAAGCCTTCCACGCAGCCGGTGACCCGGAACGTTACCCTGGGACAGGCGAAAGCTGGGCGCCCAGCAAGCTGTACTACGACCGCGCCTTCAGCCCCGACCGCTTCCGGGCCTTGCATTTCGCGCTCGAAGAGGCGGGCCTGCAATCGCCCTACGCCGAACGCCTGGCCTCCTGGCTTGAAGCCGACGCGGAAGGACATACTCCGCCGAGGCCTATGCACCAGACCACCACGCAAGTGGATTGCGGTGACTACTTTGAGGCCCGTGACGACGCACTCAGGGCGCATCGGACGCAGATTGACCCCCTCGGCTTCTTCTTCGCGGTATCCCCGGAGATGCAGCGCAGGGCCTGGCCGTGGGAGGACTACACGCTGGTCCACTCCGTGATCCCGGCCGAACTGCCGGAAAAGGACCTGTTCGCAGGGCTAAGATAGGATCGCCGGCGATTTCTATCAAGCGTAGAAGTCGCCACCCGGCTGGAAACTCCCATAGAAGGTTTGAACCGTGCACCACTTTCTCATCGCCCTGGCCACGACCCCGTCGCCTACCCCGACCCCGTCGCTGCGCCCCGGCTTGTCGGAAGACCAGGTGACCCCGGGAACCTGGGGATTCGTCCTGACTGCCTTCATCGTGGTGCTCACGACCTTCCTGATCGTCGACATGGTCCGCCGGATCCGGCGGGTCCGCTACCGCGCCCAGGTTGAAGAAGCCCTGGTCGGGGGTCCCGACGCGGCTGAGGCGGACGGTTCCGGGACTGGCGGCGCCGTGACCCGCACTGGGACCGGCACTGCTGAGACCGGCGCTGGGACCGGCACTGCTGAGACCGGCACCGCTGAGACCGGCGGCGCTGTTGCGGGCAAGCCGCGCGCAGAAGACTCCGACGGCGATGCCGGCTCCGGAGCCCGCTGACCCGGGCATCACCCGGGAATGGCCGGGGGCGTCCAACGCCCTCGGCTCGGAACCGTCCGCCTATCTCCGCCAGCATGCGGACAATCCGGTGTACTGGCGGCCGTTCGGCGACGAGGCCTTTGCATTCGCGGCGGCCCGCGATGTTCCCGTCTTTCTCTCCATCGGCTATGCCGCGTGCCACTGGTGCCACGTCATGGCCCACGAGTCATTCGAAGACCAGGACACCGCCGAGTATCTGAACGCCCACTTCGTGGCCATCAAGGTGGACCGCGAAGAACGCCCCGACGTGGACTCGATCTACATGGCAGCCACGCAGGCCATCAGCGGCGAGGGCGGCTGGCCGATGTCCGTGTTCCTGACGCCTGACGGCTTGGCCTTCCATGCAGGCACCTATTTCCCGCCGAAGCCACAACCCGGAAGGCCGTCCTTCCGCCAGGTGCTTGAAGCGGTCCATGAGGCGTGGCTGGAACGCCGCGACGCCGTCGAGCAAAACGCGCGAGGGCTCGCCGTCGGCATGGCCGATGCCCAGCTCGCCTCAGCCGTGTTCCTCGACAGGCCGTCCGAAAGCCTGGACAGAAGCCTGTTATCGGAAGCCGTGCGTCTTCTCGCCCGTTCGGAGGACCCCGACGGCGGTGGCTTCGGCGGCGCTCCCAAGTTCCCGCCGTCGGCCGTTCTTGAGTTCCTGATCCGGCACGCTGCCGTACCGTCGGATACCTCGGACGCCGCCCGCGACATGGCGGGCCGCACGCTCGCCGCCATGGCCCGTTCCGCACTGTGCGACCAGCTCGACGGCGGCTTCGCCCGGTATTCCGTGACCGCGGACTGGTCCGTGCCGCATTTCGAGAAGATGCTCTACGACAATGCCCAGCTCCTCCGTGCCTACGTCCACTGGGTCCGGCTTCGGGGCGACTGGGTCTTGCCGGCCGGCGAGGCCGCAAGTGTGGCGTCGCGGGTGGCGGACTGGATGCTCGGCTCGCTCGGCGTGGGTGATCCCGCGGCGCCGGACGGACTCGCTTCCTCGCTCGACGCCGATACCGTGGTGGACGGAGTGCATCACGAAGGGGCGTCCTACCTGTGGACTCCTGCGAGCCTCGAAGCCGTGCTTGGCCCCGGGGACGGCGCCGCAGTGGCCCGGCTCATGAACGTGGGGCCGTCCGGGACGGTCTCGGAACTCGGATCTCCGCTCCATCCCGGGCGCCAGCTCTCCGGTGCGGAATCGCGGTTGTGGAACCGAGTCAGGGCCGCCTTGCGCGCCGCGCGCTCGGCGCGGCCCCAACCGGCCCGGGACGACAAGGTCGTGGCGGGCTGGAACGGCCTGGCCATCGCGGCGCTTGCCGAAGCCGGCGCTGTCCTGGACAGGCCTGAACTGGTGACCGCCGCGGAAAGCGTGGCCGAGTACCTGGTGCGCGCGCACTGGCGTCCGGCCGCCGGCACCTCAAAGCCCGGGGCGAGGGTGCTGATGAGGGTCTCGCACGACGGCGTTGCGCGCGGCATCAGCGGCTTGTTGGAAGACTACGCATTTTGCGCCGAAGGCTTCCTGGCCCTCTACGCGGTGACTGGCCAGCAGCGCTGGTACCGGTTCGCGGAGGAGCTGATCAGCGGAGCCTGCGCGCGATTCGTGGTGGACGGCAGGTTGTCGGACTCCGTAGGGGAGTCGGCCCAGGTATTCAACGCGCAGGGCCAGCACGCGGGCCTGGACCCCTTCGACAACGCGGCGCCCAGCGGGGCAGCTGCGTTTGCCGGAGTGTTGCTGAGCTACGCGGCCTACTCCGGTTCGCACGAGCACAGGGCCATGGCGAGCAACATCCTCTCGCTCCTGCCGCCCATAGCCGGGCGGGCTCCACGGGTAGCGGGATGGTTGCTTGCGACCGCCGAGGCAGCCGCGGTTGGTCCCGTAGAGGCCGCAGTATCCGGCCCACCAGGCGCCAAACAACGGGAACTCCACCGCGCGCTGTTGGCCTCGCCGAGCCCGGGGATGGTGGTTGCGGTCCAGCTCCGTGTGGCCGGCCAACAAGCGCCCGACGACGGCGCCCTGCCCGGGACCCGGGCAGCGGAACCTGAGGTGCCGCTGCTCGAGGCCCGTACGGCTGCCGCGGACGGCTCACCGCTGGTGTATCTATGCCGGGGGATGGTGTGTGACCTGCCGCTTGGATCGGTCGAGGAACTCGCGCAGCGCCTCGACGCGATGGCGGAAGCCGCCGGCTAGCCCAGGATCGCCCATTAACTCAGCACGGCAATCATGATCGCGGCGAAATGTGCGGCGAACGCCAGCACGGTGAGGGCGTGGAAGAGCTCGTGGAAGCCGAAGTTCAACGGACTGAAGTTGGGCCTCTTGATTCCGTAGAAAACCGCGCCCGCGATGTAGAGGACCCCGCCCACGCAGATCAGGATCGCCGCTGGAACGTTCGCCGTGAAGAACTCCGGCAGGTAGAACAATGCCCCGCAGCCCAGCGCGACGTAGATGGGCACGTAGAGCCAACGTGGAGCGCCGGTCCAGAGAACCCGGAAAAGCACTCCCAGCAGTGCACCGGACCAGATCACCCACAGCAGGAGGACGGCCTTGGGACGCTCCAGCAGCGACCATGCGAGGGGCGTGTAGCTGCCCGCGATCACCAGCATGATGTTGGTGTGGTCCAGGCGCTTGAGGACCATCCTGGTCTTCGGCTCCCAATTGCCGCGGTGGTAGACCGCGGACACGCCGAAGAGCAGCACACCCGTCAAGGCGTAGATGGCGGAGGCGATTTTGCGATCCGTCGTTGGCGCCAATGTCACCAGGACGATCCCTGCCGCGACGGCGAAAGGCGTGGCCACAGCATGGATCCAGCCGCGCCACCTTGGCTTGGTTGTGAGCAGCTCCGACATCGTTAAAGCGTAACCCGCGCGTGGATAAGTTACTGCCGAGTAGCGCCCTTTGCGATCGTTTTCCGCTGTTCAGGTGTGCCGGCTGCCCGCCTTGGGAAGGTAGCCTTGGTGGTGCGCCTACGGCAGCGGTCCGGAGGTGTCGATAGTTGTTTGGCTGGGGGCCGGCTGCCAAGCGGGCCGGCCGCCGTCGTCGTTTGTTTCGCTTTTAACGTGCTGTTCATAGGAAGTCAGGTGAGTGTCCGGATGGAGTGGCCCGGCTTCCTCTACGGCTTCTACGAGCGCAAACTGCTCCGTTCGCTCGAGCGGGAGAAGATTCCCCGGCACATCGGCGTCATGGTGGATGGCAACCGCCGCTGGGCGCGGCAATTCAACGCCCCCACCAGCGAAGGCCATCAAGCGGGCGCGGACAAGATCCACGAATTCCTCGGCTGGTGCCAGGAACTCGGTGTCAAAGTCGTCACTCTCTACATGCTCTCGACGGACAACATGAACCGTTCCGGCGAAGAGCTCGAACTGCTGATGGGAATCATCGCCAATACCCTCGACCGCTTGGATGACGACGCCGATATCTCGGTCCACGCCATGGGCGCGCCGGAGCTCCTTCCGGACTACCTCGCCGAGAGGCTCAACAAGCTCACGGCCCGCACGCCGATCCGCGAGCGGCTGCATGTGAACGTGGCCGTCGGGTACGGCGGACGGCGCGAGATCGTTGACGCCGTGCGGGAACTGCTGCACGACGCCGTCGCGCACGGCCGCGACATCACCGAGCTGGCCGATGAGCTCTCAGTGGACGACATCTCGCGTTTCCTTTACACGCGCGGCCAGCCGGACCCGGATCTGGTGATCCGCACGTCAGGTGAACAGCGTTTGTCAGGTTTCCTCATGTGGCAAAGCGCCTACAGCGAGTTCTACTTTTGCGAGGCACTCTGGCCCGCGTTCCGCAAGGTTGATTTCCTGCGGGCCCTGCGGGACTACGCCGGCCGCCAACGCCGCTTCGGTTCCTGACTCGGTGACTTCCGGTGCGCTCCCGTTTACGGGAAGTTCACATGTTGTCTACACGAATCGCCGTTTGGGCTAACCGGAAATGTAATCGCACGGGAATACGTTAATCCCATCAGTAGGCAAACCGCCTGCTGATCGGGGAGGCCAGTAGATGGAGCGAATCATCGCACCAGTTACGTGGGGGGCCGCGCCCGGCCTTCCGGCCGAGCCGCCTCACGAATAAGCCGGGTTCGCCCGGGGCTGGAGTCGATGTGGCTATTTCTGAGCAACTGCCCGTAGTCGTTTCAGACGGGGAAAGTTCAGCTACCTCTCGCACCAAGCGGGCCAACAGCGGGCGGACTGCACAGTCCGGGACCCTGACTGGCCGGAGCTATGTGATTGACACTTCCGTCTTGCTTTCCGATCCGCACGCCCTGTTGCGCTTCGCGGAGCACGAAGTCATTGTCCCGATCGTGGTCATCACCGAATTGGAGGGCAAACGCCACGATCCCGAGTTGGGCTACTTCGCCCGCAAGGCCCTCAGGCTCCTGGATGACCTGCGCATCGAGCATGGCGGATTGAATCAAGCCATCCCGATCGGAACCGACGGCGGCACGCTGCGCGTTGAGATGAACCATGTGTCCACCGAAGTGCTTCCGGCAGGATTCCGTGGCCCGGACAACGACAGCCGCATCCTGGCAGTCGCCAAGAACCTCGCCAACGAAGGCCGCAACGTCACGGTCGTCTCCAAGGACCTTCCGATGCGCGTCAAAGCCTCCGCGATGGGGCTGTTCGCGGACGAATACCGCAATGAGCTCGTCAAGGACTCCGGCTGGACCGGCATGGCGGAGATCGAAGCCAGCGAGGACGAAATCACCACCCTGTACGGGCATGAACCGGTGTTCATCCCGGCGGCGGCGGAGCTGCCCGTCAACACGGGACTGGTGCTGCTTTCCAACCGGGGCTCCGCCTTGGGACGCGTCGGCGCGGACAAGCAAGTGCGGCTGGTCAAGGGGGACCGCGATGTCTTCGGACTGCACGGCCGCTCGGCGGAGCAACGGCTTGCGATCGATCTGCTCATGGATCCCAGCGTCGGAATCGTCTCGATCGGAGGCCGCGCGGGTACGGGAAAGTCGGCCCTGGCCCTGTGCGCCGGACTCGAGGCCGTCCTGGAGCGCCGGGAGCACCGCAAAGTGATCGTCTTCCGCCCCCTGTATGCGGTGGGTGGACAGGAACTTGGCTACCTTCCCGGTTCCGAGGCGGAGAAGATGAACCCCTGGGCGCAGGCGGTCTTCGACACTCTCGGTGCGCTCGTCAGCCAGGAAGTCGTGGAAGAAGTCATGGACCGGGGCATGCTGGAAGTCATGCCGCTGACCCACATCCGCGGACGTTCGCTCCATGACGCCTTCGTGATCGTGGACGAGGCACAGTCGCTCGAAAAGAACGTGCTCCTCACGGTCATGAGCCGTATCGGCCAGAACTCCAAGATCGTCCTGACCCACGACGTCGCCCAGCGGGACAACCTCCGCGTCGGCCGGCACGACGGCGTTGCCGCCGTCGTCGAGACCCTCAAGGGGCACCCGCTCTTCGGCCACATCACCCTGACCCGCTCCGAGCGCTCGCCGATCGCGGCCCTCGTGACGGAACTGCTTGAAGGGGCCGAAATCTAAGGCTCGGCCTCTGTTGTCCGGAGGGGGGGGGGGGGGGGGGGGGGGGGGGCG
>NZ_JBYSXD010000009.1:0-47600 GCF_058781865.1 Arthrobacter sp. FW306-1B-F12A | reverse complement strand
CCCCCCCCCCCCCCCCCCCCCCTCCGCGCGTCGATCGTTGTCGTTCTCTCACCGACGCTCGCTTACCTATGTCGGGTTTTTCCCCCGACGCTCGCTCACGTATGTGGCGTTTTCCCCCGACGCTCGCTCACAAACCCAGGAACTGTGCTGTGGCTTCATGGCCTTCCACCTTTAGCTTCCAATCGGGTCGGGTGAAGGAGCCCGAGGTGAGTCGAACTCGTTGGACCTGCACGACGTCGGTGCCCCATTGGTCGCGGTAAATGCCGTTGGGTTCATAGCCGAGGCTGGCGGAAACGCCCAAGGAGTCCTTGTTCCAAATGGCAGCTTCGGAGGTCGCTACTTCGGCGTTCAGGTAGTCGAAGGCGTAGCTGAGGGCGGCCGCGCGCATCTCCTTGCCAAGGCCTAGGCCTTGGGCGCCTTTCTTGAGCCAGGAGCCGGTGGAGACGGTCTTCAACGATGCGAAGTTCTTCGCCTCGATATCCTGGCAGCCAATGAACTCGTCGTTATGCCAGATGCCGAGGAGGAGCGTCCATGATTCCGCAGCCGTTCCCGCACGGCAGCGCCAATACCACCGGGCCATGTTGGCACCCAACTCATCCTTGGGCAGTTCCGTCCAGGGGTTGCTGAAGGGGGACTTCCCAGGCTCGTGAATGCCGCTGAGGGCGGCCTTGACGGCTGCGGGGATGTCGGCGTCCTGTATGGGGCGCAACTCCAAGCGGGGTGTGGTCAGGATGAGGCCGAAGAAGGGCCAGATGGCGCTTAGCTCATTCATCCGGGAAGCCTAGCGGACATGTGAGCGGGCGTCGGCCGGAAACCCGATATATGTGAGCGGGCGTCGGCCGGAAACCCGATATACGTGAGCGGGGGTCGGCCGGAAACCCGATATATGTGAGCGGGGGTCGGCCGGAAACCCGATATACGTGAGCTAGCGTTCCAGGGCGGGGCCGCGCTCATGCACGGGGACCGATGTCCCAACTGATGTGCTTGCGGACGTCGGTGAGGTTCATCGATTCGGCGAGGAACAGATCGTCCAGCATGTATTCGTCCACCCCCAGGATCCGCATCCAATGCCCGTGGCCGGTGGTATCGCCGTCGAGCGATTGGCTGGAAACGCACACGCCCGTTCCCGAGTCCACCCGCAACAGCGTGCGCCCAGGGAAACAGAGCGGCGTTGCCGCATCAGCAGCCACGTAACTGGATCCCGGCGTCGCGATGGTTTCGAGCGCTGGACGCCCCTCGTGATCCACTTCCCGAATGGCGCCGAACGACACCCTGTTGGACTCGGGAAACTCCATCGGCACCGGCGCATTTCCGGCGAGCTCGACAGGATCAAGGGCTGCAGCGAGCCGACCGTTCCCGAACGACGGTTCGCCGTAGGCCGCTTCGGGGCGTCGGCGGACCAAGCCCGCGGAGTCATAAACGGGGGTCACCAAGTGGGCCGGCAAAAGCCAGGACTTTCGCTTGGAGCCTAGGTAAAGCCCGTCTCGGGAGTCGTTGATGCCCGTGGTGCTATGCAGTAACGCACCGTCGACGGTTTCGAGCCGAAGCGCTCCCGGCCGGCGCAACCAGGCGCGCACTGTGGCATCCGCCTTGCCCGGCCTGTCCAGGTATTCGAACCTGAGGCTTGTCCATTTCCATGGGGAGGAGCGGCAGAGGTTTCGGAAGGTGGAGGACATGTCGGCATCCGGACTGCCTTGGATTTCTGCACTGTAACGCCCCATATCCACAGTCTAAGCGTGCGTAACCGGCGGAGGTTCGAGAAAACCGATAGCATCCGAGGGTGATCCGACGACTCGGCGAATTATGGGGGACCAGTTTCCCGGCCTTCTGGCTGCTGCTCGCAGCTTGTGTGTATTTTGCTGTCATGGCTGCCCGGCTCACGGTCATCGACGTCCGTCACCACCTCTTGCCCAACCGGATCGTCTTCCCCTCCTATGCCATCGCCGGTGCGTTGCTGCTCGGCGCGGCGGCAGCCGTCACTTTGGCTGGGGGAGCGGCTGGACCAGCGCCCGACGGCGGTGCCCCCTTCCTCGGGGTGCCTGCCTTGGGAATCGTGGCCGGGGGAGCCGTGCTGTGGGTGTTCTATTTCATCCTGCGCTTGGTCTACCCGCCGGGGATGGGCTTCGGCGACGTCAAATTGGCCGGTGTCCTCGGCCTTTACCTTGGCTATCTGGGTTGGGCGCATGTTTTTACCGGAACATTTGCGGCGTTCCTCTTCGGTGGGCTGTGGAGCCTGGGAGTCCTTGCTGCCCGGCGGGGAACCTTGAAATCTTCGATACCGTTCGGGCCGTTCATGCTGGCCGGTGCCGCTGCGGCCATGTTTGCCCTGCCGGCGTGAGGAGAGCTGTGGGCAAACGGAGCGAGAAGCCACCGTTTGAGCCGCCTTGCCCGCTGTCATTCGGGCATCGCCGGTGGGATACTCGCCCTACTGGCGGATCCGATCCGGAAGCGGAGGCAGAGCTCGTGTTGGTTATGGCTGATTCAACGGAAGCAGGCTAGGCCGTGCCGGTCCCTGAATTCATCCGAGAAATCCGCGAGAAGATCGGCAACGACCCGCTGTGGCTACCCGGCGTCCGGGGCGTGGTCCTGGACGACGAGAACCGGGTCCTGCTGTGCCAACGGGCCGACAATGGCCGGTGGACCCTGATCACCGGAATGCTGGAACCCGGGGAGCATCCGGCCCCCGGTTTGCTCCGCGAGATCTTCGAGGAGACTGCAGTTGTGGCCGAAACCGAGCGCATCCTGGCGGTGGGCGTGATCGGCCCGGTCACGTATCCCAACGGAGACGTCTGCGACTTCCTGGATATTGCCTTCAAATGCCGCTATGTCTCGGGAGAGGCCCGCGTCAACGACGACGAGTCAATCGCCGTCGGCTGGTTTGCCCTCGACGAGTTGCCTGAGATCAGTGCCGGCCACCGCGAAACCATCCGGCTTGCGCTGGAGCCAGGCTCCGCCGTCGCATATCAGCGGGATTGACGGGCCGCGAGGATCGCGCGGGCCGCGAAGAGGCATGCGGCGGCACCACAGGCAATAGCGCCGACGATGGTCCACCATTCGCCCTTGGCGGAGGCTATCGAGACGGCCAGGAGGCCGAAAAGGACTGCCCCGAGTCCCCATCGAACGGCCGGGCTGATGTTCGCGGATTCTTCGGGCTCTGAACTCATGCGTTCCAGCCTAAGCCAGATGCTCGGCCCGGAGGACATGCCCGGCCTTGCGTCCCGGCAGTGGACAGATTCCCCATATGTCCACTGGTCCGAGCCAAGGGCGGGCATGTCCCGGGCTCAGCGCCGGGCGAGCTCGCCGTCTTTGTCCCCCAGCGGGCCGGACTCCGGAACAGCGTCTACGGCGCGTGACCCCTCGCCGGAACCCTCGCCGGAACCCTCGGCGGAACCCTCGGCGGACCCTTCGCCGGGTCCCTCCACGGACACTCCGAGGCGTTCGGCTTCAAGGCGTTCGGCCTCGGCGCCCCCGACAGCCTCGCCCCGGGCCACCATTCCGGCGGTGTCGGAGAGCGGGATCTGCTTGAGGGTGATCGCGAGGAGGAGGGCGATGGCGATGAACGGGATGAGGTACCAAAACACGGGTGCCAGTGAATCGGCGTAGGCGTTGACGATGGCGTCCTTGACCGGGACCGGCAGTTGGGCCAGCGTCTGAGGGTCAAGCTTGCTGGTGGACTGTGCGGCCTGTGAGGCTGAAGCACCCGCGCCTGTGAATGCCCTGGTGAGGGACTCAGCGAGCCGCGTGGTGAAGATCGAGCCGAAGACGGCGACGCCCAACGAAGCCCCGACCTCGCGGAAGTAGTTGTTGGTGCTCGTTGCCGTGCCGATTTGCTCGGCTGGAACGGCGTTCTGCACCACGAGGACGATGACCTGCATGATCAGGCCCAGGCCCGCGCCGAAGATGAACAGCTGGATGCAGATGACCCAGATCGGAGTTGCCGCCGTGAGGGTCGTGAGCCACAACATGGCAACGATCGTGAGGCTCGCTCCGAGGATCGGGAACATCTTGTACTTGCCGGTCTTGGAGATGCGGATACCGGAGTAGATCGACGTACCCATGAGTCCCACCATCATCGGCAGCATGAGCAGGCCGGAGACGGCGGCCGAGGTGCCGGAGGACATCTGCAGGAACGTCGGCACGAAGGCGATAGCGGCGAACATGCCCAAGCCCAGGGTGAAGCCGATGGCCGTGGCGTTGATGAAGATCCGGTTCTTGAACAGGCTCAACGGAATGATGGGATCTTCGGCTTTACGCTCCACAAGGACGAAGAGGAAGGCAGCAAGCACCATGCCGGCGCCGAAGGCCCAGGTGAGCGGGGAGTCCCAGCCTTGGTCCTTCTTGCCGCCGAAGTCGGTGAAGAAGATCAGGCAGGCCGTGGCAGCGGACAGCAGCAGCACGCCCAGGATGTCGATGCGCTTTTCGGCCTTCTTGTTCGGCAGCGTGAGCGTGAACCAGGCGATCGTGAACGCCGCAATGCCGACGGGGATGTTGATGTAGAAAGCCCATTCCCACGTCAGGTGATCGACGAAGAAGCCGCCCAGGAGCGGGCCGGCCACGGCGGAGAGGCCGAAGATGGCACCGAGGGGACCCATGTACTTGCCGCGTTCCTTGGCAGGCACGATGTCCGCGATGATGGCCTGCGACAGGATCATCAGGCCGCCGCCGCCCAGGCCCTGGATGGCGCGGAAGATCACGAAACCCCAGAAGTCGGTGGCGAAGGCGCAACCGATGGAAGCTGCGGTGAACAAGCCGATGGCAATGAGGAAGAGGTTCCGCCGGCCCAGGATGTCACCGAATTTGCCGTAGATCGGCATGACGATGGTGGTGGCCAGCAAGTAGGCCGTGGTGATCCAGGCCTGGTTCTCCACGCCGCCGAGCTTGCCGACGATCGTGGGCATGGCCGTGGACACGATGGTCTGGTCCAGGCTCGAGAGCAGCATTCCGGCGATGAGCGCCGAGAAAATGATCCAGATCCTTCTCTGGGTCAAGAGCAGCGGTGCGGCCGCTTTGGTCTTGAGGGTGGTACTCACGGTTGGTCCTTCTGGGGTTCGACGGGGTGGGTGTCCAGCGCTTGGGCGAAGAGAGTACGGGCTGCGTGGAGGTTCCGGTCCAGCAGCTCGCGGTAGGGCTCGGTGTTCTCTTCGGAAAAGAACTGTTGGCTTGTCTTCTTGGTGACGGCGCCGAAGACCGCCGCGGCCATGACGATCTCGGCATGGTCCGCGGCGAGGCCTTCACGGGATGCGATGAGCTCTGCGAATTGGCGCTCGCGGACTTCGCCTTCACGGGTCAACCGGCCAAGGAGCTGGGGCTCGGCCTTGACTGCGGCGATGAGCTGGCGGATCTCCGAAGGGCTGACGGTGGACCGCTCGAGGACCGCCAGGGTGAAGTGCCGCAGGGCGGACAGCAGCGAGCCGGAGATCGTGCCGGCTGCACGATCGGGATTGCGGTTAAAGGCTTCCAGCGCGTCCTCGGGAAGCTCGTCGGAGAACGAGCCGATCACTGCGTCTTCCTTGGTGTGGAAATAGTTGAAGAAGGTCCGCCGCGATATGCCGGCCTGCTCGCAGGCTTCCTCGACAGTGAAGCCGTTGAGTCCGTGCTGGGCCGTCAAGGACCGCGCGACGGCGGAGATCGCCGCGCGGGTCTGAGCGCGCTTGCGCTCCCGGAGTCCGCCGTCGGGCTGGCCAGTCGGGCTGGCGAGAAACTAGGCCTTGTGGGCCGGGCGGGTCATGGTGGTGACGTCGAGGGCCTTGTCGAGCTGCTCTTCAGTCAGTTCGCCGCGCTCGAGGTAACCCAGGGAGACCACGGCTTCGCGGATGGTCAAACCCTCCGCAACGGCCTTCTTGGCGATCTTTGCCGCTGCTTCGTAACCGATGAACTTGTTCAGCGGGGTCACGATGGACGGGGAAGCCTCGGCCAGGAAGCGGGCGCGCTCGACGTTCGCGGTGATGCCGTCGATCATCTTGTCGGCCATGACGCGGCTGGTGTTGGCCAGGAGGCGGATGGATTCGAGCAGGTTGGCAGCCATGACGGGGATGCCGACGTTGAGCTCGAAGGCGCCGTTGGTACCGGACCAGGCGATGGCGGTGTCGTTGCCGATGACCTGGGCGCAGACCATGATCGAGGCTTCGCAGATGACCGGGTTGACCTTGCCCGGCATGATCGACGAACCCGGCTGGAGATCCGGGATGGAGATCTCGCCGAGTCCCGTGTTGGGGCCGGAGCCCATCCAGCGGAGGTCGTTGTTGATCTTCATGAAGGAAATGGCGATGTTGCGCAGCTGGCTGGAGCCCTCGATGAGGCCGTCGCGGTTGGCCTGCGCTTCGAAGTGGTCGCGTGCCTCGGTCAGTGGCAGGCCGGTGTCGGCTGCGAGCAGCTCGATGACGCGCTCCGGGAAGCCTTCCGGGGTGTTGATGCCGGTGCCCACCGCGGTGCCGCCCAGGGGGACCTCGGCGACGCGGGGGAGGGCGGCGTTGATGCGCTCGACGCCGTAACGGACCTGCGCTGCGTAGCCGCCGAACTCCTGGCCAAGGGTCACCGGGGTGGCGTCCATGAGGTGGGTACGGCCGGACTTGACGACGTCCTTGAACTCCGAGGCCTTGCGGTCCAGGGAAGCAGCCAGGTACTCGAGGGCCGGGATCAGGTCGTTGATCAGGGCCGACGTCGCGGCGACATGGACCGACGTCGGGAAGACATCGTTGGAGGACTGCGAAGCGTTGACGTGGTCGTTCGGGTGGACAACTTTGTCGCTCCCGGCGGCCGCGAGGGCGCGCGTCGCAAGCTCGGCGATGACCTCGTTGGTGTTCATGTTGGAGGATGTGCCCGAACCGGTCTGGAAGACGTCGATGGGGAAATCGCCGTCGTACTTTCCGGCGGCAACCTCATCGGCAGCGTTGGCAATCGCCTCGGCGAGCTCGCCGTCGAGCACCCCAAGTTCAGCGTTCGCCAGGGCCGCGGCCTTCTTGACGCGGGCCAGGGCCTCGATGTGTGCGCGCTCAAGCGTCTTGCCGGAGATCGGGAAGTTCTCCACGGCGCGCTGCGTCTGGGCGCGGTACAGGGCGTTCACGGGAACGCGAACTTCGCCCATCGTGTCATGTTCAATACGGAACTCGGCCGTGTTGGATTCTTGAGTGGAAGTCATGGGGCTAGCTTATGGCGAGCAGCCGCTTGACCGAAAACCGGTGGAACAAAGCTACGGCCGCCGCTTGCCGCCCCTTCGGGGCGGCCCGGCATCCGGCCTAGAGCTTGCCGATCCCGGAAACAAGCGCCGCGCGGCCTTCGTCCAGTTTGTAGGAAAGCCCGACGACGGCGGCCCGGCCGTCGTCGATCGCGTCGGAAATCACACGTGAACTGTCGGCAAGGCGGCGGGCCGTCTGCTTGACGTGCTCCACCACCATCTCGTTGACGTCCGTCTGCTCATTGCGCATTGCGGTGAGGACGGAAGGCGTGATGCGTTCCACGAGGGAACGGATGAAACCTGCCGGCATTTCACCGGTCTCGACGGCACTCTTCGTCGCGGTCACCGCGCCGCAGCTGTCGTGGCCAAGGATCACGATGAGCGGAACATGCAGTTGGGAGATGCTGTACTCCAGCGAACCGAGGACCGCGTCGTCGATCACCTGACCGGCCGTGCGGACCACGAAGGCATCGCCCAGGCCGAGGTCGAAGATGATTTCGGCGGCCAGGCGGGAATCAGAACAACCGAAGATCACGGCAAAGGGGTGCTGGTCCTCCACCAGGGAATGCCGGCGGGAAGCGTCCTGGTTGGGGTGCATGGACTCCCCGGCGACGAAGCGTTCGTTTCCTTCGCGCAGACGGCGCCAGGCAAGTGCAGGAGTCAGATAGGTAGCCACGGCGCTACTTTACGGCTTTGTGGTGGCAGGCTGCGAAACTGTGTCGCCCGGCTTCGTGCTCGCGTCCGCGGAAGCGACCGGAGCTGCGTCCATCGCCTTGACCACAGCTGTGGCCAACGTGGAGAACTCGTCCAGGCCGGCGCCGCCGCTCAGGATGATCGTGGTGCCGCGGTAGTTCAGGACCATGCTGCGGTTGCCCTTGGCCGTGTCGTGGAGCTCCCAGTCGTGGCCGCCGGCGCTGCGCGTTCCGGTAACCGGAGCACTCCCGGTCTGCTGGAAGATCCAGGTTGGGTTGGCCTTGCGGGTCTGGACAATGCCGATGAAGGCCTGCTTGGGAGTGACGTATCCGACCTCCCACGTGGGCACGCCATCGCCGGTTCCGGATGACCAGCGGGCGTAGTTCGGACTAAATGTGTCGCCGGTATCCGGCGCCACCGGTGTGAAACCGGCCACATCTTTCGCATTGGCGGCGGTTGCCGCCACATCGACGTTGGGCTTGTAACCGTTGCTCTTTGGCGCCGGATTCATGAGCACAATCGGCAGGAACGCCAGCACGCAGAGGAGCAAGGCGATGAGCATGCCAATCACCGACGCATTGGCCCTTTTGGCTGCTTTCGCCGGGATAACGGGGTTCACCGCGGCCTGACCAGCGTCGTCGGCGCCAGCTGCGCCCGTGCCTCCGCCGTCGGAGGGGGCGGCGGCAATTGCTTTGTCTTGCGTTTCACTCACGCTTCAATAGTCTCCTATCCAAGCGGCTAATACACATCGGCCGGTCCGCGCAAGGGGCGTTCCGGGAGTTGGTCATCCCATGACCGCGCCACCCCGCCCCGACTATGATCTCTTCTAGAGGAATCATTCAGGCCGCCAAGCCCAGCCATTCCTGGTCCCACGAATCGCGTCATCGAAGAAGAGGTTCACGTGTCTCCAGCGCCAATGTCCCAGAAGTATTCCACGATTTCGCCGGCGCTCGCCGTCGGGACCGATGAGCCGGACCGCAACCTGGCCCTCGAACTTGTCCGGGTTACCGAAGCTGCCGCCATTGCGGGCGGCCACTGGGTTGGATTCGGCGACAAGAACAAAGCAGACGGCGCCGCCGTCGACGCCATGCGCTCCTTCCTCCACACCGTCCATTTCAACGGCGTCGTTGTCATTGGCGAGGGTGAAAAGGACGAAGCCCCCATGCTCTTCAACGGCGAGCACGTCGGTGACGGCACCGGACCCGAGTGCGACGTCGCCGTCGACCCCATCGACGGAACCCGCCTGACCGCGCTGGGCATCAACAACGCCCTCGCCGTGTTGGCAGTTGCCGAGCGCGGCACCATGTTCGATCCCTCCGCCGTGTTCTACATGGAGAAGCTCGTCACGGGTCCCGAAGCAGCCGACATGGTGGACCTGCGCCTCCCGGTGAAGCAGAACCTGCACTTGATCGCCAAGGCCAAGGGCGTCAAAGTCAACCAGCTCAACGTCATGATCCTGGACCGCGACCGCCACCGCCCGCTGGTGGAGGAAATCCGCGAAGCCGGCGCCCGCACCAAGTTCATCATGGACGGCGACGTCGCAGGCGCCATTGCCGCTGCACGTTCCGGCACCGGCGTTGACGCCCTGATGGGCATCGGCGGCACCCCCGAAGGCATCGTTGCCGCTTGTGCCATCAAGTCCCTCGGCGGTGTCATCCAGGGCCGCCTGTGGCCCACCAGCGACGACGAGAAGCAGAAGGCCATCGACGCCGGACACGACCTCGAGCGCGTCCTCTCCACGAACGACCTCGTCACGAGCGACAACTGCTACTTCGCCGCTACCGGCATCACCGACGGCGACCTCCTCAAGGGCGTGCGCTACTCCAAGGACAAGGTCCTGACCCAGTCCATCGTGATGCGCTCCAAGTCCGGCACCATCCGCTTCGTCGACGGCGAGCACCAGGCCAGCAAGTGGGAGGGCTACGCCCGCAAGTAGGACCCACCCCCCAGCGCGAACTGGCAGCAAATGCCCTCTGAATCGACGCAGAGGGCATCTGCTGCCAGTTCGCGCGAAGGGACCCTAGCGGAGCTTTTCGCGCAGCTTCCGGGCCAGCTGGTAGGCCCCGTAGCGGAGCTTGTTGACGGGAAGGTCCCAGGTGCCTGGGTAGGCGATTTCCCTGCCTCCGAAGGACTTCTTGAAGGCGGTGAATCCGGCCCACTTGTGGTCGGGCTCGTTTTCCGGGGCCACGCCCCACAGGTCGACGTGCTTGAGCCCCTTGTCCTTGGCATCGGCCATGAGCGTCACGAGCAAGGGAATGCCCGCGCTGAGCTTGCGGTGCGTGTCATCGAGCGCTGCGTGGGCGTAGGTGCGGGTGTCGGCGGAGTCGTACGCCAAGGCGGCCGCAATGGGTTCGCCCTCGAGTTCGGCGATGAACAGCGTGCCGGCACCAGCGGGCATGAGGGAGCGGGCCACCGAGCTCAAGTAGTCGTCGCTCTGGGGCTTGAAGCCGTTGCGTGCCGCTGTCATGTGGAGGAAGTCGAGAAGTATCGAGATCTCTGCGGGATCCTGCGAGGACCGGAAGGTGACGCCCTTCTTGTGGATGTTGCGGTACAGGTTCCGGTTGGTGGGTTTCATGCCCGCAAGGACGTCTTTGAAGTCGCCGTCCAGATCCACGATCCAGCTCAATTCCGGCTGCTGGTTGGACGGCGCGGGCTGGAGGCCGCGTCCCCCCAGCACCGCAGCGGCGTCGGCCGCTTCAAATCCAGCAGTGACGGGTTCCATCCTCACAAACACCGCCTTGCTGCGGCGCGCAATCGCCACAAGCGCGGCCAGGGCTTCGTCGAAGGCTTCCAACGAGTCGGCCACGGGGCCGTAGGGGGAGTAGATGACCTTTCCAGCCGGGTTCTTTTCCTCCACGGCGAGGAAACGCCACCCCGGACCGGACTCCTCGTGCACGGTGCGGCCGAGGGATCGCTGGAAGGACGCCCATGCGGGCGTTTGCAGGAAGTACTCCACCCTCTAATTCCCCAAGCCGGTTGTGACGGCAAAGGCGACGCTGGTTCCCGTTGCGCCGGAAACCGGGTGCACCATTACGGGCTCTTCGGATGCCGGGATGAAGGCACTCCCGCCGCGTTCCACGGCGAGTTCGCTCTTGGGGGAGTCGAGCACCACGGAACCCGAAACCACGACGACGACGGCGGGACCGGCTTGCGCCATCGGCACCGGTTCCGCTCCGGGAGCCAACTCGATGCGCTGGAGCTGGAATTCCTTGAAGGGCGGCACATAGAGATCCTGGCCGAATCCGGAGATCCTGGGCTCGATGCGCGGTACGCCGAGGGAAGCGAATTCGATGGTCTTCAGGAGTTCGGGGACGTCGATGTGCTTGGGGGTGAGGCCGCCACGGAGCACGTTGTCCGAGGCCGCCATCACCTCGACACCGAGGCCTTTCAGGTAGGCGTGGACGTTTCCGCCCGGCAGGTACACCGATTCGCCCGGGGACAGGAAGACAAGGTTCAAGAGCAGCGAAATCAGGACACCGGGATCGCCCGGGAACTCATTGTTGATGTCCATCAAGGTGGAGAGTTCCGCGGCGTGCTGACCCATCGGTGCGCCCGATTTCAGGATGGAAACCACCTGATCGGTGGCGGCGGAGACGGCATCCCCGCCGGTAATCAGCCGGGTGAACGCAGCCTTGAGTGCCGAGGGCTCATCGGGCTCGGAGAGATCCGCGATGACACCGGTGATGACGTCCGGGACGTCGACGGCGGCAAGGTCCAGAAGGGTTGCGAGATGCTCGAAGACACGCTGCGAATCCGCGGCCGGACGGAAACCGCAGAGGGCGTGAAACGGGGTCAGCGCAAAGATCATCTCGGGCTTGTGGTTGTCATCCCGGTAGTTGCGCTCGGGCGCGTCCGCCGCCATGCCTGCGGCATTTTCCTTCGCGTATCCGTCCTTGGCCTGCTGCAAGCGAGGGTGGACCTGCAAGGACAGGGGCTTGTCGGCCGCAAGGAGCTTGGTGAGGAACGGCAAGCGCGGACCGAATTCGGCCACGCTCGTTTCACCGAGGAAATGCACGGGGTCCACCTTGATCAGGGCGTCCAAGGCGACGGACGATCCATCCGGACGGGTGGCCACGGACGGCGAGTCTGGGTGCGCTCCGATCCACAACTCCGCCTCCGGACCGCCCGAGGCGGGCCTTCCCAGCAGAGCGGCGATCGCCGTCGTCGATCCCCATGCGTAGGGGCGGAGAACATTCTCAAGCTGGTACACGGCAGGGGATCCTTGTCATTGCGGTACGGTACATTCGGGATTGCCGGGGATGACCTCTTAACGGCTGCCCGGGCTCTTAACGACTGCTTCGGGCGGAGACGTTCGCGGTGGAGAAGACTTCGGCGACCTTGTCGCGGAGCCGGGCGCCTTTCTCGGTGGCGGTGTTGTTGAGCTCCTGGGCGAATTCGAGCAGTTCGCCGCGAAGCCGCACGGCCAGCTCGTCGGTTCCAGACGCCAGCATGCGCACTGCCAGGAGGCCGGCGTTGCGGGCGCCGCCGATGGACACCGTGGCGACGGGAACACCGGCGGGCATCTGCACGATGGACAGCAAGGAATCCATACCGTCCAGGGTCTTCAGCGGGACCGGGACGCCGATGACGGGCAGCGGGGTGACGGAGGCGAGCATCCCCGGCAAGTGGGCCGCGCCGCCGGCTCCCGCGATGATGACGCGGAGGCCACGTTCATGGGCAGTCTGGCCGTATCGGATCATTTCCGTGGGCATGCGGTGGGCTGAGACGACGTCGGCTTCGAAAGGGATGCCGAATTCTGCCAGGGCGTCCGCCGCGGCTTCCATGACCGGCCAGTCGGAGTCGGAGCCCATGACGAGGCCTACGATCGGGGCGGCGACAGCCGCATCCGCGTTTTCGGCTTCCATGTTCTCTGCGCTCATGCGGTTCTCTGCGCTCATGCGGTCTCCTCGGAGGTGGTTTCGGCCGGCATGCGGCCGTCGCGGATGATGTCGGCCACTACGGTGGCGCGGCGTCGGATGGAGTCGACGTCCGCCGTCGAGTTGCCGACGAGGTTCACGTGCCCGATCTTGCGGCCGGCCCGCACGGACTTGCCGTAGCAGTGGACCTTTGCGGCAGGTTCGTAGGCAAGGGCCTTGGGGTAGGCGCTGAAGAGATCCTGGTTGTCGCCGCCCAGGAAGTTCTTCATGACAACTACTGCGCCGAGCGCGTCGGTGGCACCGAGCGGGAGGTTGAGGACCGCTCGCAAGTGCTGCTCGAACTGGCTCGTGACGGAGCCGTCTTGCGTCCAGTGGCCGGTGTTGTGCGGCCGCATGGCGAGCTCGTTGACCAGGAAGCCGACTCCGACGCCGGGCGTTTCGAAGAGTTCGGCCGCCATGACGCCCGTGACGCCGAGTTCATTGGCGATCCGCAGCGCTGCCTCTTCGGCCGCCGCGGCGACTTCTACGGGAATGTCCTGGGCCGGCGCAATCACTTCGTCGCAAACGCCGTCCACCTGGACGGTGTGGACTACCGGCCAAGCACGGGATTCGCCGTCTGGGGTCCTTGCGACGAGGGCGGAAAGCTCGCGGCTGAAGTCAACCTTCTCTTCCGCGAGCAGCGGGCTCATGGCGTCGAACCAGTCCGTGGTGCTCCGGGCGTCGTCGGCGGAATGGACGATGCGCACGCCTTTGCCGTCATAGCCTCCGCGCGGGGTCTTCAAGACGATCGGCCAACCGGTCTGCTCACCGAATGCCACGAGGTCCTCGACGCCGTGGACTGCAGCCCACGCCGGATTGGGGAGCCCCAAGCGGTCGATCGCGGCGCGCATCACCAGTTTGTCCTGCGCGTGCACCAGGGCATCGGGGCCGGGCTGGACGTTGACTCCGGCCTCGATCAAGGCCCGGAGGTGCTCGGTGGGAACGTGTTCGTGGTCGAAGGTCATGACGTCCAAGCCCTCCGAGAACTCAAGAAGGGCCGCGAGGTCCTTGTAGTCGCCAATGGGGGCCGTTGCTACGGCCTGGACTGCGGAAACGTCCTCACCTTCAGCAAGGACCCGGAGTTCAAAGCCGAGAGCGGTTGCGGCCGGGGCCATCATTCGTGCGAGCTGTCCGCCGCCCACCACGCCAATTACAGGAAAAGTCACAAGGTTCAGCCTACCGAACCAGCGGCTGGTTCCCAGATTCTGCTCGCCGCTGGGTCCTTGGAACCCGGCTCGAAGCCGTCGGCACGGAACAAATGGGCAAGCTCCAAGAAATCGGAGCTAAAATGGAGGCTTCGGCCCATCGGCCCCCTAGAACAACGGCCATGGAGGGTCATGATCAACACACTTGCAGATCGCATCCGCGGGCTCGCCTCGCTCTTTTGGCGCGAAGTAGCCAAGTTTGGCGCTGTCGGCGGTGTTGCGTTCGTCATAGATAACGGCTTGACCTACTATCTCATGCACGGCCCGATGTCGGACAGTGAGGCGAAGGCCCGTTTCGTCGGCGCCACCGTGGCCACCGTGTTCTCGTGGATCGCCAACCGTTTCTGGACCTTCCGCCACCGCCGCCAGCAGAACGTGGTGCGCGAGTTCGTGATGTTCATCATCATCAACGGAATTGGTATCGGCATCTCCACCGGCCTCACCGCCATCGCCAAATACGGCATGAACATCCAGGACAAGAACGTTCTCTTCGCCGCCGGAGTCGTCGGCATCCTCGTGGCCACTGTCGTGCGCTTCTTCGCCTACCGCTTCCTGGTCTTCAACAAGGAACTCGACGAAGAGCCGGCCTTCTCGCATGACCACGAGATCATCGAGGCCCACCACAGGGCCAAAGCCAAGGCCATGCATGTTGCCAGCTCCGAGACTGGCTCGGACCAAGGCGAAGACGCGGTCAAGCGCCGCTGACGTGCCTAGGCGCCGCTGACGCGCTCGTTGTCCAGCAGGTGCCGGGTGACGTCGACGTCCGGGTGCACGAGGACCACTGAACCGTCTTTGCTCCACGCGCCCAGTGCGTCCGCGAGGGCCGACTCCAAGCCGTCGGCCGCGCGGACCAGCAGGCGGACGCCGGCGTCGTGTTCCTTGGCGAAGCCGTCCAGCAATTCGCCGTGCGAGTGTCCGGCTTCAGGGCGGCGCAGCGCCGGCAGCGCGGCGTCCGGTTCGGCGTGCGCCATGAACACGTCGCCGTGGGAGCGGACTTCGGCCGCGTAGTCCACGACGCCGGCAGGCAGTTCTCCCGGCCAGCGCATCGCTAGTGCCGCGAGCGGCACGGCGACGACGGCGTCGAAGTCGGCTCCCGCACCGACGTCGGGGGTGTCCGTGACAAGCAGGTCGGCGCTGCCGCCGTCGAGCACCAGTTCCATCCCCAACTGCCATCCGGCCAGCGCCCATACGAGGGACTTCCAATGGGCCGGCAGGTCGAGGCGAAGGCTCATGCCCGGTTCGGCGTCGAACTCGTCCTGGAGTAGGTTGCTGGTCTTGGCCACCCAATTGTCCAGGACCCGTCCCGAGAGCTCCACCCGTTCGGCGTCCGGCCCGTACCAGGTCAGTCGGGGGGATGTGGCGTGTCCGGAGCGCAGGGCGGCCATCAGGTTCATCGCGGGGGTGTTCATGGCTACATCTTGCCACGGGGCGTCCGGCCCGGCGCAGGCGGGTATGACTTGCGCCACATAGGGCCAAGGGCCGGTGACGGCACGGCGCTTGAGGGGCCAAGCAATTTCCCTGAAATTCAATGAAAATACATCTTAAGTGAGTCGAAGCTTCCGTTTTTCCGCGGAAGCGCGCGGATGGGGCAAAAAAATCGCGGGCGTGGCGCGGCGGGAGTTAGTGCGGAAAGTTGATTATTATCCCGGCGCGGCTTGACGGCTTGGTAGTTACACGCGTGTAATTAGATATCGAACGCCGCTGCGGGAGTATCGGGTACATAACCGAGTACCGAATGAGCACGGCAGCAGCTGCACACATCAGGAGGGACGCCATGGGGCAAGCGTTGCGTATCCAGGAAGATGCAGTCGTCGCGGAATATGCGTCGGTGAAGTACCGGTCGCGTGAAGTTCCGGGGGATTGGTATGTTGACCCGGCAGATCCGCAGGCGGCGGACCGCTACATAGAGACCACTCGGGAGTCGCTGGAAGACGAGGCAACAGCCTTTCTTGCTGCCCACGAGGCTCTTGTGGGAGGCACGCCGGCAGATCCGGAGGATGATCTCGACGATCCTCCGATGGAGCTGCGCCGTCCGCTCGACAACCCGGCCCAGCCGGTGTGGATCGGGCTTCCGCGCCAGGGGGACTTCGACGACGAAGGCGAACTCGGCTGGCAGACGGACGCCTTGTGCGCCCAGACGGACCCGGAGGCGTTCTTCCCTGAGAAGGGCGGCTCCACGCGGGATGCCAAAAAGGTTTGCGGTGCGTGCAATGTCCGTTCGCAGTGCCTTGAATACGCACTCGCCAATGATGAACGTTTTGGTATCTGGGGCGGGCTCTCCGAGCGTGAACGCCGCAGGCTGAGGAAGCGAGCGGTCTGATTCTCAAGGCAGTACACGTTACCGCCGTCGTCGTCTCGCACGACGGCGGTAACTATCTCCCCAGAACCCTGGCGGCTCTGCTGGACCAGACGCGTCCGGCAGATGCCGCCATTGGCATTGATACGGGCTCCCGCGACAAGTCCGCCGCCTTGCTGCAGCGGGCTCTCGGCAAGGCCAATGTCACCGGCACCGGCGAACACAAAGTAGGTTTCGGTGCGGCCGTCATGGCCGGCCTGGCCCGCTCGGCGCCACCTTCGCGGGAGCCGGGAGCCGTGGAATGGATCTGGTTGTTGCACGACGACGCCGCTCCCGCCCCGGATGCACTCGCCGAACTGCTTCAGGCAGTCGAGCGAGCCCCTTCGGTCACAGTGGCCGGTTGCAAGCAGTTGTCCTGGAACGCGGAACGCAGGCTCGTCGACGCCGGCCTGTCCACGAGCCGCTGGGCCGAACGGCTGACGCTCATCGAAGCCGACGAACTCGACCAGGGCCAATACGACGGGCGCACGGACACTTTCGCGGTGAATTCCGCCGGCATGCTGATCCGCCGCGACGCTTGGGAGCAATTGGGCGGCTTCGACCCCGCGCTTCCCGGAGTGGGAGACGACGTCGATTTCTGTTGGCGCAACTGGCTTGCGGGCAACAGGGTGGTGGTGGTTCCGGCGGCGCGCATGTTCCACGTGGAGAACCGTCCCCACAGCCTGGCGACACCTGCGGCCGCACGCAAGAGCCAAGTCCATTTGAGGCTCACCCACGCTTCGCCGTGGAAGGTTCCGCTGCACGCGTTCGGCGCGTTGCTCGGGAGCATGGTCAGGCTCGTCTTAAGCATCCTGGTCAAAGAACCGGGTCACGGAATTTCCCAGCTTGGCGCGACCGTTGCGGCGCTCGGCCGTCCCGGGGCGATTTGGCGTTCGCGGCGAAACGCCGCCCGGACGCGACGCGTACCGCGGTCAATGGTCAAGGGCCTGCAGACACCGCGGCGCGAGGTTTGGGCCCATCGACGCTCCCTCGTCGAGGCGATTGGCGCAGACGAATTCCAGGAGACCGACTCCCTGGCTCCGGAACCGAGCGGTGACGCAGGTGACGATTTTGTGGCCCTAGCAACGAATGAGCGGGGTTGGATCGGGACGGGCGCGGTGGCCACCGCGTTTGTTGCACTGGCTGCCTCCATCGTGGGGTTGCTGGGGCTCCTGGGTGCAAACGGCGTGACGGGCGGCGGCCTCTTGCCGTTGTCCGCCGCAGGCGACATCTGGCGGTCGGCATCCACGTGGTGGATTGGCTTGGGCGCGGGTTTGCCCGGACACGGGGATCCGTTCGCCTACATCCTGTGGCTTGTGTCATTGCTCGGGGGAAGCGATTCCAGCACGGCGATCGTGTGGCTGTTGTTGTTGGCGATGCCACTGTCAGGATTGGGCGCCTGGTTTGCCGCGGGCGCGATGACCAGCTTGCGCCGCTACCGCTTCATGGCGGCGCTGATCTGGGCCGCAGCCCCGGCCCTTCA
Source organism: Arthrobacter sp. FW306-1B-F12A (assembly GCF_058781865.1). Taxonomy (NCBI): domain Bacteria; kingdom Bacillati; phylum Actinomycetota; class Actinomycetes; order Micrococcales; family Micrococcaceae; genus Arthrobacter; species Arthrobacter sp. FW306-1B-F12A. The sequence goes on along the minus strand of NZ_JBYSXD010000009.1, from coordinate 29,794 downwards.
AGTCGCCGTTAACCAAGGACGGGCCGGCGCCCTCTTGGCCCACGTAGCGATGCCCTTGTTGGTGCTGGCACTCTTCCGGGCCACCGGATCGGCCCTGGGGCGCGGGACTACGCTGGACCAGGTCCAGCAGTCCGGCCGCGCCGCAACCAGGCCGTTGCCGGGCAAGCCGGGCGTCAACGGCACTCCGTCGTGGACTGCTGCAGCCGCGGCCGGCTTGGCGCTGGCCGTGGTGACTGCCTCTGCGCCATCCCTGCTTCCTCCCTTTGCCGTCCTCATTGTTTTTTGCGGCATCGCCTTGGGGCGGCGGGGCCGGACCATTTGGTGGTCGCTGCTTCCAAGCGCCGCGCTCTTTGCGCCGTACGTCCTCTCGGCGCTTGAACGGCCCCGCACCATGCTGGCCGATCCTGGCGTCCCGTTGGGATTCGAAGCCGCACCGTTGTGGCAGCAACTGCTTGGCCAACCCTTGAAATTCGACGTCAACGGCGGATTGGCCGGCTTGGCATTATTCGGCCCGTCGGGTATTCCGTGGGCGCTGGCGCTTGCCCTGCTGATCGGCGCGCCGGTCCTGCTCCTCTCCATCGCCGCACTCTTTGTCCCCGGAGGCCGGTCCCGCGTCACGCGTTTCCTCTGGGCCGGAGCCCTTGTGCTCCTCGCCTGGGCATGGCTCGCCGGACACGTCGCAACCGGAGTCGACGGCAACCTGCTCGTCGCGCCATTCACGGGTCCGGCAGTTTCCGCGGCCGGGTTCGCGTTCCTGGGAGCGGCGCTGATCGGCGCCGATAACCTCCTCCACCTGAAGGCCAAGGCGGAAGACGGCCGCCCGGTCCAGCGCGCGGCAGTGCGCATCGTCTCCGCTGTAGCGACGCTTCTCCTCATTGCCGGACCCCTGGCAAGCATGGGCCTCTGGGCAACCCAGAATGTCCTGGCCGGCCCAGACAGCCCGCCCTCGGCTAGCGGCGCGCTGGGCACGCCGCGACTGGTCCAGCCCGCAGGTCCCGGCACGTTGCCGGCCACCGCCGTCGACCACGGCCAAGGGCCGGAACAGACCCGCACGCTGGTCATCACCGCCGGTGAGAACGGTGGCTACACGTCATCCCTCATGCGCGGAGCCGGTACTACTTTGGACTCGCTCTCGACTGTCGCTGCCGGACGTTCCATTGTGGGATCACCCGGGCAGGAACGCCTCGTGGCCGACGACGACGCTACCGCGTCCATCCGGAACGCCGTAGCCACGATTGTCGCGGGAACAGGGGTTGACCCGCGGCCCGCCCTTGAGCAGCTTGGCGCAGGATTCGTGGTTCTGAAGTCAGCCGACACCGCCGCACCGTTGACGGCCAACCGGATCGATTCCGTGCCCGGCCTGGTGGCTGTGGGCAAAACCGATTCCGGGTGGCTGTGGCGGGTCACGCCGCTCAACCAGGCCGCCGCGGCCGACGCCGAAACGGCGCACCGTGTCAGGGTGGTGGACGCAAAAGGTGCCGTCGTTGCGCTCTTGCCTTCCCTTGGATCCTCTGCTACCGGCAACATCCCGGCGGGCGGGGACGGACGCCTGGTGGTGCTCGCTGAGCGGGCAGATGCCGGTTGGAGCGCTTGGTTGGATGGCCGCCAACTGAGCCCGACGACGTCCGGATGGGCCCAAGCATTCACCTTGCCGTCCGCGGGCGGCGAGATCGAGATCCGCTACACCACCGTGTGGGAGCCTTGGCTCAGCATTTTGCAGGCCGTGGTGATTGGATTGACCGTCCTTCTGGCCATCCCCATGCCTGCCCGCAGGCCGAAAGCCGGCCTCCTGAAGGAACAAAACTCCCTCCGTAAGGAGTACAGCAGTGTCTGACAACCAAGGACCGGCCGCCGAGCCCGGAGCGGGGTCGAGGAAGCGCGGCCAGCGCAAAGCCCACAACCAGAGCAAAGGCCAGAACAAGAACAAGGCCGTTGTGTTGGGAGCGCTTTCCGCGACGTTGCTCCTTGCTGCTGGGGCCGGGATGGTGTCGGCAGCCTCGATCCTGCCGTCGCCGTCGGGAAGCAAAACGCTGGACATGGCCCTCGCGGATGTCCCGGCGGGCAGGACAGCCGCAGTGTGTCCGGCACCTCCCCGTCTCGCCGAGGGAACGAGCGCGGGCACCGACAGCCAGTTCAGCCCTGTTTCGCGTTCGGCAAAGAGCTTCCTGGACGCGGTGGTGCTCAGCGACGCCGGCGGATCCGTTCCCGGGAGCAACCTCGCCTCGCTGGGTGGTTCTGCAATCGCCGATATTGCGAAGCCTCCCGCCGCCGCCCCAGCCCCTGCGTCCGGGCCGCCCGTGCTGAATGCCGGCGTCGTGGCCCAGCGGCCTGCGGGCGACGTCACCGTGGTGGGCGCCGATCCCATCAGCGGCCAGAAGGCCGCGGTAGCGGGCCTGATGAGCTACACCGCGAGCGACGGCGACCTCCGCGGACTGGCGGCCGCACCCTGCCAACAGCCGGTCAATGATGCATGGCTCCTTGGAGCGAACACTGCACTCGGGCGAACGGCGGTCTTGAACATCAGCAATGCCTCGGGTACCCCGGCTACCGTCAATCTCGAGCTGTTCGGCGCCCACGGGCAGATCCAAGCCCCGGACAGCCGAGGCTTGCTGGTTTCGCCGGGAGCTACCCGGTCCATCAATTTGGCCGGACTGGCCCCGAACGAGGGTCAGCTCTCGGTGCATTTGCGCAGCAGCGGCGGCCCGGTCGCGGCAACCATCCAGCAAAGCGTCCTCCGGGGCCTCACCGCCGGTGGCGTCGAGCTCATCACTCCTGGTGCCGGCGCCGCCGATTCCCAGGTCATGACCGGGGTGGACGTCCAGGACCCGGCCCCCGTGAAGTCACTCGCGGACAAGCCCGGTTTTGCCGACGTCGTTCCGGCCCTGCAGATCACTGTTCCCGGTCCTGTGGACGCCGTCGTGGACGTGCGCTTGTACGGGCCGAACGGCCAGCGCGCTTTGCCCGGCGGGGGAGCCGTGACTGCGAAGGCGGGTTCGGTGACCGAAGTGCCGCTCGCGGGCGTCCCGGCCGGTATGTATACCGTCAGCGCTACCTCGGATGTTTCCTTCGCAGCTTCCTCCCGCGTAACGAGGGGGCTCAAGGCGGAGGACCCCGTTGACTTCGCCTGGTCTCCGGCTGCGGTCCGTTTGGGTAGCCAGCATGTGATGGCGGTACCCCAAGGCGGGACCCGTTTCCTCAGCTTCGGTGTGCCGACGGGACGGGCCACTGTCAGTTACACGCCGGTCACCTCGGACGGCAAGGTACACAAGGCGCAAACGGTCGACATCGCCGGAGGGACCACCGCGGTCATCGGCGTTCCGGACAAGTCCGACGGCGCGGCGGTTTCGGGCTACATCGTGTCGGCGGCAGGGGATGCGGCCTACGGCGCGCTCGTCCTCGGCCAGGGCGATCAACCAGGCGTTTCGGTCCTGACCATCCAGGATGGCGCTGCGGGCCACGAAAAAGTGCAGGTCACGCTCGGTTACTGATAGCGGCGGCGGTACACGGGGTCCAGGGTCTCCGGCGGCACTCCGAGCATCTCGGCGGTGTACTCGACGACGACGTCGTGCACCAGGTCCTGGAGGTCCTCGCGGCCGCCGGTGGTGTGCTCGACGACGCGCCGATAGATGGTGATGACGGGGCCCGCGCCGCGGGCTGCCGGGGTGTACGAGCCCAGCGGTGCCGCGGCGCCTTGTGCCACCAGTTCCTCAAGGTTCGGCGGGATCTCGTCCACCGCGAACGCGACACTGTCGAGCCGTTTGCCCCACATATCCTGCAGCCGTTCAGCGGAATCGAGCACGAGGTCGTCGAACCTTTCGGCGCGCGTCCGGTAGCCGGGAAGGTTGGGAAGGATGATTTCGCCGCGCAAGCCCCGCCCGTGGCGGTTCCTGCGGCGCTCCCTGAAGCCGCGTGCGGACGTGCCCGCCGTCGTCGTTTCCTGGCTGTCCCCGGTGCCGGACAAATGGACTGTGAAGCCCGGAACGTGGTGCTGTGACTGCATATATCGACTCTAGACCCGTGATTCCGCCAACGCGACATAATGCGCGCAAAGGGGCAATGCACCGCGCCGCGGGGAAGTGCGGCTAATCTGGGATGTTGTGGGTGCAATTCGTCAGTGTTCCAGATCAGCTTGCCGCCAATCCGCGGTGGCTACTTTGACGTACGTCTATGCCGAGTCCACGGCGGTGCTTGGTCCGTTGGCCACGTATGCCGAGCCGCATTCCTACGATCTGTGTGCGCAGCATGCCGAGTCGCTGACCGTACCGAGGGGCTGGGAAGTCATGCGGCTCGCCATGCCGTCCTCACCGCCCCAGCCGGGGCCGGACGATCTCCTTGCCCTGGCGAATGCAGTGCGGGAAGCCGCATCGGCGCCTGCCGCGCCGGAACAGCGCACAGTCCGGGCCCCCTTTGACGGACCGGCCCCCGTGGAGGGAACAAGGCGCCACCTGCGCATCCTGCGCGATCCGTCCTGAACCCCGGACGACAGCAACCACGCGTCCATTGCCTCCGTGTACCGCCGCGTGTGTCGCCCAATGTGTCGCGGCTCCCTGAGCGACAAGCATTGTGACACCGTGTGCGGCGCCGCTGGGTTGTACTCTGGAAGCTGCCATATCTGTCCAAAGCGGCGTCCGCGAGATGCCATCCAGGGAGCTTCAACCATGCCAAAGGTCAGTCCTGAATTGTTGTCCATCCTGCGGTGCCCTGTCACCGGGTCCCCGCTGGAGCAGGACGGCGAGGAACTTGTCTCGACGGCCGCGTCCGCCTCGGGTGAGAAGCTCCGCTATGCAATCCAGGATGGAATCCCCTTGCTCCTGCCCCCGGAGCTGCTGGCCGCCGCCAACGCCGCGGCCTCAGACCAGCACGACGCAGGACAGCACGACGCCTGAGCCCCCCTGACTCGACCATTCGGTACTTCCAAAGGACTTTCATGACTTTCGACTACAAGGTTGCAGACATCTCCCTGGCCGAAGCCGGGCGCCACCAGATTCGCCTGGCAGAGCACGAAATGCCGGGCCTCATGTCGCTGCGCGCCGAGTTCGGTCCAAGCCAGCCGCTCAAGGGGGCGCGTATTGCCGGGTCCCTGCACATGACCGTGCAGACCGCGGTGCTCATCGAGACGCTGACGGCCCTCGGTGCGGAGGTGCGCTGGGCCTCGTGCAACATCTTTTCCACCCAGGACGAGGCAGCGGCCGCCGTTGTCGTCGGCAAGGGAACTGTCGAGTCTCCCCGGGGTGTTCCCGTGTTCGCCTGGAAGGGCGAGACCCTCGACGAATACTGGTGGACCGCCGAGCAGATCCTCACCTGGCCGGGCGCTGACGCCAACCCTGAGCTTGGGCCCAACATGATCCTCGACGACGGCGGAGACGCCACGCTGCTGGTCCACAAAGGCGTCGAATTCGAAGCAGCCGGCGCGGTGCCGACCGCCACGGAGAGTGATCCCGAAGAGTATGCGCTGGTCCTCGACGTGCTGCGGAAGAGCCTTGCCGCCGACCCGAAGAAGTGGACCCGCATCGCCGCCGGGATCCGTGGCGTGAGCGAAGAAACCACCACGGGCGTGCACCGGCTCTACCAGCTCGCCGAACAGGGCAAGCTGCTGTTCCCGGCCATCAACGTCAACGACTCGGTGACCAAGAGCAAATTCGATAACAAGTACGGCATCCGCCACTCCCTGCCGGACGGCCTCAACCGCGCCACGGATGTCCTGATGGGCGGAAAGGTCGCCGTCGTCTGCGGCTATGGCGACGTCGGCAAGGGCGCCGCAGAGGCGCTCCGCGGCCAGGGTTCGCGCGTGATCGTGACGGAGATCGACCCCATCTGCGCGCTCCAGGCAGCAATGGACGGGTACCAGGTGGCCAAGCTGGATTCCGTGTTGGAACAGGGCGACATCTTCATCACGACTACGGGCAACAAGGACGTCATCATGGCGTCCGACATGCTCCGCATGAAGAACAAGGCGATCGTGGGCAACATCGGCCACTTCGACAACGAGATCGACATGGCCGGACTGGCAAAGGTCCCCGGCGTGCACAAGGTGGAAATCAAGCCGCAGGTCCACGAGTGGGTGTTCGCCGCAGCCGACGGCCGCGAGGAGCGTTCGATCATCGTGCTTTCCGAAGGCCGCCTCCTGAACCTGGGCAACGCCACGGGCCACCCCTCGTTCGTTATGAGCAACTCCTTCGCGAACCAGACGATCGCCCAGATCGAGCTGTGGACCAAGAGGGACCAGCCCGAGGCCGAGCGCGAATACTCGAACCAGGTCTATGTCCTGCCCAAGATCCTCGATGAGAAGGTTGCCCGCCTGCACTTGGATGCTTTGGGCGTGGAACTGACCGAGCTCAGCAAGGAACAGGCGGAATACCTGGACCTTGACGTTGCCGGGCCGTACAAGCCGGAACACTACCGGTACTAAGAACACTGGCTGGGGGCACGCCGGAAGGCGGGCTCCCAGCCAATATCAAGCCGCGCCCCTTAGGATGCGGCTGTGGGGCGTGAGTTTTATTGGGGGGCGTGAGTTTTGGAGAAAACAGGAATGGGCCTTAATCCCGACGGCGAGCAAGCGGACACTTTCGAGCAAGTGGACGCTGCGAGGCTCTTCGACACCGAGCAGGACGGCGGCAGTGCCCGGCACTTGGATGCTGGGCACTTGGACGCTGGGCACATGGATGCTGGGCCGACGAAGCGAAGCAGGTTCCGCAAAGTCGCCTGGATCGTGGTTGTCTGCCTCATTGCCGCGCTCAGCGGCACGTTCGCCGCAGTGGCCCCGCATGCGGCCAGTGCGGCAATCGAGTCCGAGGGATCATCAGGTGAACGCAGGGAGGCAGCGGCGGTGCTGCCCGTCGTGAAGCCTGCCACGGTGGTTGCCTCGCCTGCGAGCGGAGCCAAACAGGTGAACCCGGCTGCGCCCGTCACTATCAGCGTCAAGGACGGAACCCTGGACAGGGTCTCCCTGACGAGCGCTCAAGGCAAGACCGTTGATGGTGCGTTGACCCCGGATGGACTGAGCTGGACGGCATCGACTCCGCTCGAATTCAACTCCTCCTACACCTTCAATTACACCGTTGCCGATGCGGCCGGTCGCGCAACGTCGAAGACCGGATCCTTCACGACGGTCTCCACACAGAACGAGGCCGACGCCGCCATGTACCCCCTGGACGGGGCGAAGGTGGGCGTGGCGCAGCCGCTCCAGCTCACGTTCAGCGAACCGGTCGTCAACAAGGCCGCTGTCGAGAAGGCCATCAAGGTCACCTCCACGTCGGGCCAGGTGGGGGCCTTCCACTGGTTCAGCGACACCATGGTGCGCTACCGTCCGGAGAACTTCTGGGCAGCGAACAGCACCGTCACCGTGGATCTCAAGCTGTTCGGGGTGGACTTCGGCAACGGCCAGATCGGCAACTTCAACAAGACGAACACCTTCAAGATCGGCGACAAGAAGGTGGCGGTGGCCGACGCGGTTGCCCACACGTTCACGGTCAGTATCAACGACCAGCAAGTGGGCCAGTGGCCGGACACCATGGGCGACACCAGGTTCCCTTCCGCGCGCGGCTACTTGGTCCTTATGGAGAAGTACCGGGTGGAGCACATGGACGCCTCCACCATCGGCCTTAAGCCGGGGGATCCGGCCTACTACGGACAGCTTGACGTCAACTACGCGACGCGCCTGACGCCCAGCGGCGAGTTCATCCACCAGGCCACCGACTCGGCCTTGCCGTACATCGGCGTCACGAACCTCTCCCACGGCTGCATCGGATTGGGACCTGACGGCGCGAAATGGGTGTTCGACAACATGACGACCGGAGACGTCGTCCAAGTGGTCAATACCCAGGGTGACTACGCCAACTACGACGACGGCTTTGGCGACTGGAACATCCCCTGGGCCCAATACGCCAACTGACCCAATACGCCGACTGACCCAATACGCCGACTGACCCAGTACGCCAACTGATAGGGCGCGCCTGAGCGCACTGCCCCGGACGCATCGGAACCCCCGGTAGACTTGGCGGGTCAGTCTTGGGGGCTGGCTTTCTGCAGGGGGATGTGGAGTTGCACTGTGGCGTCGCAAAGGAAAAGCAAGACCGGGAAGATTCTCGGAATCATGGGGATATGTGCCGGCGTTGCGGTCGGAGGAATCGGTGTTGCAACCGCCCCGAACTGGCTGCAAACGGCGGTCGAATCAGAAGCGGGATCTCCGCAACGCACGGATGCCGGGTTGGCGTCCGCTGTCGTCAAGGCAGTGGAACTGGGAATCACGCCCCTTGACGGTGCCCGCGAAGTGAATCCCGCCGTCGGGCCTTCCGTGAAGGCGGTACACGGCACGCTGAAGGACGTTGAACTCGTCCCGGCCAAGGGCGGAAAGGCCATCACGGGTAGCATCAGTTCCGACGGCAGCACCTGGTCCACGCTGGATCCCTTGGCGTTCAACACCGAGTACCGTTATGGCTTCACTGTTGTTGACGGCGCGGGCCGGGAAACCCGGAAGACGCAATCCTTCAGCACGGTATCCACGCCCAACGAGGCCAATGCCTTGGTGTTCCCCAACGACGGTTCCGTCATGGGTTCGGGGCAACCCATCGAAATCAACTTCAGCGAGCCTGTGGCGGATAAAGCCGCCATGGAACAGGCCGTGAAGATCGGTGTTTCCTCTGGCCAGGAAGTGGCCTGGCGCTGGTACTCGGACCGCAAAGTGCGGATCCGCCCGGAGACCTTCTGGGCGGCCAACACGAGCGTCACAGTGGACATGCCTTTGTTCGGCAAGGATTTCGGCAACGGAATGATCGGCAACTCCAACGTCAAGGCAATGTTCACGACCGGTCCGCAGCGGATAGCGGTAGTGGACGACGCCACCAAGACCATGAAGGTATATATCGACGGCGCACTCGTCAAGACAGCTCCCGTCACCCTTGGCAGCCCGGACTGGCTCTCGCCCACCGGATACGCCGTGATCATGGAGCAGGAACGCCACTCGAAATTCAACGCCGGCAGCATCGGACTCAAACCCGGTGACAAGGGCTACTACGCACCGCTCGTCGTCGAGCACGCCAACCGGCTCACGAACTCAGGGGTCTACGTTCACCAAGCGCTTCCATCGGCTTACGGGGCCGTCGGCGCATACAACGTCTCGCACGGCTGCGTTGGCCTGCTCCCGGCCGATGCCGCGTGGTTCTTCAACAACATGCGTACGGGGGATGTGGTGCAGGTACTGAACACCGGAGCCCCCGCGGTTGAACCGCTTGAAGGCTTCGGGGACTGGAACATCGCCTGGGCCGGCTACGCGAAGCGCTAAGCCCTGCCGGGACGTGGAGGCAGTTGTGCCCGACGGCGTTGCGCACCGTGCGTGCCGCGCGCTTTGCTAGCGCGTGAACGGGAGCCTGTTGAGCCGGTCGCCCATAACGGCGCTGCGTTGTTCAGCGCGGCGCAGCCGTTCCAGGTCCCGGTTTCGCCGCTCGCCCAACACTGCGTTCAGGTAGCCTTCCGGCGTCGTTCCGGGCGGCGGAGGTGGAGCGACGTAAGCCGCCAGCTCGCTTGCGAGGGCCGCGGCCAGGCGGGCGCGTGAGTCCGGAGCCATCCGCCAGGCCTGCTGGATGAACTGTGAGGCCCGCCTCGCCGTCCCGTCGGGAACCCTGCCGATATCGGCGAGCGCCACCCAAGCCTGCAGGTGCGGAGGCGCGAAGGGGAGGATTTTGGGTTCGGCAGGAACGCGCTGCCTGAGCGCATAGGTTCCTGCCACGACGTCCCCGAGCCTCTTCGACTTGTCATTGAACAGTGCCACGGCAATGGCCAATCCGCCGAACGTCGCGTAGATCTCCAGGAACCCGATCAAGCCGCGGATCACTGCGTGCCGGAAACGGATGGATCCGCCGTCGTCGCGCACGATCCTGAGCCCGGTAGCCAGCTTGCCCAGAGAACGGCCACGGCTCAGCGTTTCCACCGCCACGGGGACCACCACGAGGCACAGCACCCCACTGGACAAAACCATCGCGTTGCCCGCGGCCACGTCCACATCAGGTGCCGCCATACCGATCAGGAACAACAGGCCCACCAGCAACACGACGTGAACCAGGACATCGAGCATGAGCCCAAGGGCCCTCGCCCCGAACGATGCCGGCCGTAGTTCAAGGACTACGGCCTCGCCGGTAATGATAGAACTCAAGCCCGCCCCCAAGCATTGCCACGACCTCCGCAGGACCGGACGGCTCCCGCTGGATCGAGTCTAACCGCGGCCACCGATGCGGAGGAGGGCTTTGCGTGGATGTGGGACTGTTTGGGGAGGGTGGGGATTAGGGTAGAGCCGTGGACATGGATGCCTTCTCCGTGGTGAACGGGACCAAATGGGCCCGCTTGCACGAGCTCGCGCACAAACGACGCCTGGACGGCGGCGAAGCCGACGAGCTGCTGCGTTTGTACCAAGTGGCGTCATCACACCTGTCCCTCATCCGGTCCGTGGCCCCGGAGAGCGCACTCTCCGCCTCCTTGTCGGCGGCCCTCGCCCAGGCCCGCACGCGCTTCACCGGGGCACGATCGAATTTCATGGAAGACCTCGCCCGCTTTTTCGTGGTGTCCCTGCCAGCCGCGTTCTACCGATTGCGGTGGCTCACTGTCTGGTGCGGGGTTTTCTTCTGCCTTGTGGCCGGTGCCTACACGTTCTGGATCGGAACGTCCCCGGACGCCTTGAGGGCCCTCGGAAGCAGCAACGCCGTGAAGCAATACGTCGACCACGACTTCGTTGACTACTACTCCGAGAACCCTGCTGCATCCTTCGCCGGCGCGGTCTGGACCAACAATGCCTGGATAGGGGCGCAGGCCGTGGCCTTGGGCATCACCGGATTCTGGGTACCCTACATGCTGTTCGGGAATGCCCAGGGCCTGGGAGTTGCAGCTGGCGTGTTTGCCGCCACCGGCAAGATGGACGTGTTTTTCAGCTACATCCTCCCGCACGGCCTCATGGAGTTGACGGCTGTGTTCATCGCCTCCGCGGGCGGTCTCCGCATTTTCTGGGCGATGGTTTCACCGGGTCCGAGGCGCAGGATGCAGGCAGTCGCGGAAGAAGGCCGTTCCCTGATCACCGTGGCCCTGGGCCTGGTGCTTGTCCTGTTCGTTTCCGGACTCGTCGAGGCCTTCGTCACGCCGAGCCCGCTTCCCGTGTGGGCCAAGATCCTGATCGGTTCGCTCGTTCTCGCGGCATACTGGATCTATGCCTTGGTGCTGGGCGGGCGGGCATTCCGCGCCGGCGCCACGGGTGACCTGGACGCAAACGACGCCGGATACCGGGAGATTGCCGCCTGACGGCACCCGGGTCCGGCCGCAATCCGACGTCCGCCGGGGTGGCTCATCGTCTCTCCGCGAGGGCTGACGGTAGGCTCGATGGCAGAGAAGATTGCCAGCGGACCGTTCCTGCTCCGGCATGTGAATCCTACGGAAGTGAAATCCAAGTGACCGAGAAGAGCCCGATCCCCAAAGATCCGGACGCGGATATCCACGACGACGGCGACGAGCCGGCCTTCGAATGGATGAAGCCCGCGGCCAAGTCCGCAGCCACTGATGCACGTCCGGCCGGGGCCCCTGACGGAGCCCGGGACTCTTCGAGCACGCGGGAGCCCGAAGGGGGCAAGCCGGGAGCCGGCGCCGTGGGAGCGGCAACCGCAGGCGAAGCTGCACGGCCGCCCGCGGGACGGCCCGTGGCAGGACCGTCCGTCGCAGGACCTCCCGTCGCAGGACCTCCCGTCGCAGGACAACAGGCGGAGAGCCGGGCTGACCGCAAAGCCGCCGAGGCTGCGGAGGCCGGACAGGAACCAGCCCTCTTCGCGGAGCCCTTGCCGACGTCGGCCCTTCAGGTCCGCCCCCCGGAAGCCGAAGTGGAACGCCGCAACCACGAGCGGGAGCAGGCCGCCAACGCCAAGCCGCTGGCCCCGCGCATTTTCCAGGTCCTGCTGGCCGTCTTCTACCCGGTGGTCCTCCTGGTGCTGGCAATCCGCGCCGTGGCGAGCCCGCTGTTCTTGTGGGTGGAGTACTACCGGCCGGGATTCCCTGGCGACGGCTACGGCTTCAACGCCGATGACCGGATGACTTATGGGTCCTACGCCCTGGACTATCTCAGCAACTGGTCCGGTCCACGCTACTTGGGCGAGCTCGTCAACCAGAACGGCGAGAAGCTGTTCAAGGAAGGCGAAGTTTCCCACATGGCCGACGTCAAGACCGTGATGCTCTCCGCATTCGGTGCCGGCGCGCTCATGATCATCATCGGCATCATCGCCATGCTCTATCTGCGCAAGCGAAGCACGGGCGGAATCCGCCGCGGAATGTTTGCCGGTTCGATCGTCACTTTGGTGCTCATCCTTGGACTGGGCACGCTTGCGGCCTTGGGCTGGCAGCAGTTCTTCACGGACTTCCACCACATTTTCTTCGCCAACGGCACCTGGACATTTGCGCTCGACGACACGCTGATCCGCTTGTTCCCGGGGCAATATTGGATGGACTCCGGGATTGCGATCGGTGCATTGGTCTTCATCACGGCCCTGCTGACACTCATCTTCACCTGGCCTACCCGCCGTCGTCGCGGACTTGCACCCAAGAACCAAGCTGCTGCGGAACACAGCGCGGATGCGGACCCGGAGGTCCGCGCGGAAGCCGGCACGCCGGAGAAGTAGCACCACCGCAACAACGAGGAAAGCGGTCCGCCTGGGAATCTCCAATCCCAGGCGGGCCGCTTCGTTCATGCGGGGGTGTTCAGTGTGCGAGCCGTCCCGGCCTTCCGGTCAGGCCGCTCAGATCCAGGACGGCATCCACATGCGCATCCGCCAGTCCTGGTAGCTGATCACTTCCGCCGTCCACACCGGATAGAAGAACGCCGACAACAGCACGGCAAGGACCACCACAAGGCCCACCAGGTACAGGCCGGAGCGGCGCCGCCATGGAGGAGCCCCGCTCCTGCCGAGCACCAGTCCCAATCCATAGACGAGGGCCAGCACGAGGAAGGGCTCGAAGGAAAGCGCATAGAAGTAGAACATGGTGCGCTCCGGATACATGAACCACGGTAAATACCCGGCGGCGACCCCGGCCAGGATGGCCCCCGCCCGCCAGTCGCGCCGTCCCGCCCACCAGAACAGCACCACAAAGAGCGCAATCGTGGCACCCCACCAGACCACCGGGTTGCCGACCGACAGGATCGCCGAAGTGCAGTTGGGCAGATCGCAGCCGGGAGTGCCCGGCTTGGGGGACTCATAGTAGAACGATGTGGGCCGCCCCATGACAAGCCAGGTCCACGGACTCGCCGAATACGGGTGCGGCGAGCTGAGGCCCTGATGGAAGTTGTAAGCCTGCACGTGGTAGTACGCCAGGGAGCGCAACGGCCCGGGAATCCAGCCCCACGTGGCGGAAGGATTCGTGTCGGCCCAGTGCCGGTAGTAGGCGTCGTTGGAAAGGAACCAACCGGTCCAGGTCGACAAATACACGGCAGTCGCCGCGGGAATCATGGTGAAGAACGCCGGAATGCCGTCCTTGATGATGCCTGCGCTGGGCCAGCTCCGGATGCCCGCAATGCGCCGCGCGCTCATGTCCCAAAACACCGTCATCAAGCCGAAAGCAACAACGAAGAACAGCGCCGACCACTTGGTGCCGACCGCCAAGCCGAGGCAGACACCCGCCGCCAGCCGCCACCACCGGAATCCGAGCCACGGGCCTGAGGCGAGGTGCACCGCCGTCGGACGGCCGTCCTTGGCTCCGCCCGCCAGCGCGGCAAGCCGTGCCGCCAAGCGGCGTCGTCCGTCGTCGCGGTCCATCAGCAGGGCGCCAAAGGCGGCGAGCAGCCAAAACATCAGGAAGATGTCCAGGAGCGAGGTCCGCGACATGACCAGGTGGTGGCCGTCCACGGCGAGCAACAGTCCCGCCACCGCGCCCAGGATGTGGGAACGGAACAGCTTCAGCGCGATCAAGGCGACCAGGAAGATGGAGAGCGTGCCGGTCAGAGCCGCGGAAAACCTCCAGCCGAAGGAATTGTCCGAACCAAAGAGCCACATCCCGAAGGCGATCATCCATTTCCCTACCGGGGGATGCACCACGTACTCGGGGGAGTTGAGCAAGACGTTGGGGTTGCCCGCATTGAAGGCATCGTTGGCCTTGTCCGGCCAGCTCCGCTCGTAACCGCTGACCAGGAACGAGTAGGCATCCTTGACGTAGTAGGTCTCGTCGAAGACGAGGCTATGCGGGTCACCGAGGCGGACAAAACGCAGAATCCCGCCGATCACGGCCGTGATGGCGGGGATCAGCCAGAACCACAGCCTCAACGACGGCGGATAATCCCGCCAGCTCTGGATGGTTCCAATGAGCCGCGTCCGCAGGGCCTCGGCTTTGAAAGCCTCCCGGGGCCGTATCAACCAGGTTTGCGGGGCGGGGCGCACGGAGGTATCGGTCACTCAGCCCATGCTACCTTTTGCCTCCGGTAGCTCCCTGAAGGCCGGAGGCGGAGCCAGGGCATTAGGCTTGTTGGGTGACTGAACAGCTGAGCTCCCCGGATGAAACCACCGTTCCTGATTCGGCGGAGTCCCTTGAGGCGCACGCGCTTCCTGACCTGCCCGACGGCGTAGGCCGGATAGTGCTGGCTGCCACTCCCATCGGCAACGTTGGCGATGCCTCCAGCCGGCTCATCGAGTTACTGCAGACGGCCGACATCGTCGCAGCGGAGGACACCCGGCGCCTGCATCGGCTCGTCCAGTCGCTCGGCATCACCGTGTCCGGCCGGGTCATCAGCTACCACGAGCACAACGAGGCCGCCAAGACCGAGGAACTGCTGGACCACGTCCGGGCCGGCAAGACCATCATCATGGTGAGCGACGCCGGAATGCCCGCAGTGTCCGACCCCGGCTTCCGCCTCGTGGAGGGAGCCGTGGCCGCCGGGCTTTTCGTCACCGCCTTCCCCGGCCCGTCCGCCGTGTTGACGGCCTTGGCGCTATCGGGGCTGCCCACCGACCGGTTCTGCTTTGAAGGATTCCTGCCCCGCAAAGCCGGAGAACGCAGCTCCCGGCTTGCGGACCTCGCCGACGAACGCCGGACGATGGTGTTCTTCGAGGCCCCGCACAGGCTTGAGCCAATGCTCCGTGCCTTGCACGAGCGTTTCGGCTCGGACCGTCGCATCGCGGTCTGCCGCGAATTGACGAAGACCTACGAGGAAGTCATTCGGGGAACCATCCGGGAATTGCTCGAGTGGGCCGAAAACAACGAGGTCCGCGGCGAGATCGCCGTCGTCGTCGCCGGCGCCCCCGAACAGGCGCCAGGCAAGCCTGAGGACCATGTTGCCGCCGTCAATGAACTCATCGCCCAGGGAATCAGGCTCAAGGAGGCGGTGGCCGCAGTGGCCGAGGACGCCCGCATCAGCAAGCGCGAGCTGTACTCTGCCGTGCTCGCGGCGCGTTAGGCGGTGCTTGCGGCGCGGTTGCTTCAGCCCCCACTCCGGGGCTGTGCAACTGCACAAACTCTTGCGCCCGCGGCAGTGCGCGAAGGCGTAGACACTGCTTCGCGGCGGGCAGTACCGTGACAGTAATTCCACAAAAATCAAGTGTTGGTGCATCCCTACAATGTGCGCTGACTGACGAAGGAGTCACTGTGACTGTTACCGCCGATCGCGAAAGCGAACTTCTCGCCTCCGTTCCCACGGGGCTGCTCATCAACGGCCAGTGGCTGCCTGCCGCGTCCGGCAAGACGTTCGACGTCGAGGATCCCTCCACGGGCAAGGTGCTTGTGAGCATCTCCGACGCCGGAGTGGAAGACGGCGCCGCGGCGATGGACGCTGCCGCAGCCGCCCAGGCCTCCTGGGCCCGTACCGCTCCGCGCGAGCGTGGCGAAATCCTGCGCCGGGCATTCGAGCTGGTCACGGCACGTGCCGAAGACTTCGCTCTGCTCATGACCTTGGAAATGGGCAAACCCTTGGCCGAAGCCCGCGGTGAAGTAGCCTATGGAGCCGAGTTCCTGCGCTGGTTCTCCGAGGAAGCCGTCCGCGTCAGCGGCCGCTACTCCGCGGCTCCGGACGGCAAGAACCGCATCCTCGTCCAGAAGAAGCCGGTTGGTCCCTGTCTCCTGATCACCCCGTGGAACTTCCCGCTGGCCATGGCCACGCGCAAGATTGCTCCCGCGGTGGCCGCCGGCTGCACCATGGTCCTCAAGCCCGCCAACCTGACCCCGCTGACCAGCCTGCTCTTCGCACAGGTCATGCAGGAAGCAGGCCTCCCCGCAGGCGTGCTCAACGTCATCCAGACCTCCACGGCCGGCGCCGTCACCGGGCCCCTGATCAAGGACGACCGCCTGCGCAAGATCTCCTTCACGGGTTCCACCGCCGTCGGACAGGCCCTCATGCGCGAAGCCGCGGACAAGGTCTTGCGCAGCTCCATGGAACTCGGCGGCAACGCCCCGTTCGTGGTCTTCGAGGACGCCGACCTGGACAGGGCTGTCGAAGGCGCCGTCGCGGCCAAGATGCGCAACATGGGCGAGGCTTGCACTGCAGCCAACCGCTTCATTGTGCATGACTCCATCGCTGACGCCTTCGCCGACAAGTTCGCTGCCAAGATCTCGGCACTGAACACTGCGCGCGGTACCGAGCCGGACTCCACGGTCGGCCCGTTGATCGATGGCAAGGCCCGCAACGGGGTGCATGCACTCGTGTCCGACGCCGTTGCCAACGGAGCGGTCGCCGTCACCGGCGGTGCCCCGGTGGACGGCCCGGGCTACTTCTACCAGCCCACCGTGCTCAAGAACGTGTCCGCGGACGCCCGGATCCTGAAGGAAGAAATCTTCGGGCCCGTTGCGCCGATCATCACCTTCAAGAGCGAGGATGAGGCCATCAAACTGGCCAACAACACCGAATACGGGCTGGTGGCCTACGTCTACACCAGGGACCTGAACCGTGGACTGCGCGTCAGTGAAAAGATCGAGACCGGCATGCTCGGCCTCAACGCGGGCGTCATCTCCAACGCCGCGGCACCGTTCGGTGGCGTGAAGCAGTCAGGCCTGGGCCGTGAAGGCGGTTTCGAAGGCATCGAGGAATACCTCACCACGCA
Source organism: Arthrobacter sp. FW306-1B-F12A (assembly GCF_058781865.1). Taxonomy (NCBI): domain Bacteria; kingdom Bacillati; phylum Actinomycetota; class Actinomycetes; order Micrococcales; family Micrococcaceae; genus Arthrobacter; species Arthrobacter sp. FW306-1B-F12A. The sequence goes on along the minus strand of NZ_JBYSXD010000009.1, from coordinate 12,755 downwards.
GTACGTCGGCATCGCGGATCCCTACGCCGACTAGTAGGACTTCGGCGGACCTCTCGCAACGGGGAACTGCCGTTGAGTGAAAGGCAGGGCACTGAACCTTTGGGTTCCGGTGCCCTGCCTTTGCCGTTCCAAGCCCAACTGATCCCCACCGCCACCCTCGCCTCGCAAGCTCGGCCAGGGAACCCTGGCGGCGTGGCCCCTCACTGTCGTTTTAGGCGCCCATAACGACAACAACTGCTAGTGAGTTGGGTCAGCGCGGCCAGCGGATGGAACTGAACAGTCTTTTCCAGGATCCTGCCGCACGGCGAGCCGCGGCGGTGGACATGCCACCCAGCCAACGGAAGGGGGTCGATAGGAGCTGGAACCACCGGGACATCAAGGATGGCGGGAACCAATCCGCACGGAAGGCCTCGAACCATGTGGCATTGCGCCGGAACGCCGCACGGACAGCCGCGATCCGGATCGGGGCCGCGTTCGCTTGCTCCGCCGCAGTGTCCGCAGGGACGCCCGCCGGGGGACCGTAACGCTGCCGTTCGAAGTCGCCCGTGAGCGAGGCTACTGCGTGCTGCCCGGCGTCGTCGTCGGCTCCCGACGGCGACGCTGCCGCCACGGGCGCGCCGAGCACAGCCGAGTTGCTCAATCGGGCCGCGAAATGCCGCGGCGTTTCGCTCGGCACCGGCGGTACACCGTAATCCGTGGCGAGGTCCTGGAGCTCAGCCCACGCCAGGACCGGACCACCCGGCCTCAGGCGCCGCGCCCGGATACCGGAGCGGACCAGCCGCGGGGAGGCCACCAACACCGCCAAAAGGAGCGCCGCTGCGGTGACGTACCAAATGGCCGCGGAACCGGTGCCCGTGCCCGATCCGACCCCCGGACCCGCAACGGGCGGTACAGCGGCGGTGCTCGGCGCGGGAGTCGAGGCACCCGGGGCCAGGTTTTCGTCATGCAGGTTGGTGCTCGGGCCGCCCGCTGCAACAGGGTCGCTCGCGTAGGGCGGGACCACGCCGCGGGAAGGGGTTGGTTCGAAGGCGACCCAACCGACTCCCTCGAAATAGAGCTCGGGCCAGGCATGGGCGTCGCGGGCATCCACCTGGTATTCGGGAAGGGGTTCCTGTCCCGCCACGGCAACTGTGGCCCCCGTGGCGTGGCCCGGCGCGTAGCCGACGGCGATGCGGCTCGGGATTCCCTCCAGCCGTGCCATGACGGCCATCGCGGAAGCGAAGTGCACGCAATAGCCGCTCTTCTGCTGCAGGAAATCCGCCAGCACGGACAGGCCGTTGCCGTCATAACCGCCCTGGACGGGAGCCTGCAGGGAGTAGCTGAACTGGGACGAGCGGAGATAGTTCTGGATCGCCATCGCCTTGGCATAGTTGCCGTTGGCGCCTGCCGTCACTGTCTTGGCGGTGTTCTTCACAATGTCAGGAACATTGCTTGGCAACTGGATGAAATCCTGCGAGATGGAGGTGGGCTTGGCATTGTCCTGGCTCAACGTCGCGGACGTCACGGAAGGCAGCGCCGAATATACCGTGTACTGCTGGTTCCGGGTGGTGCTGTCCTCGCCGCGGATGCTCAGTGTCTCGGGATCCCAGGACCAGCGTCCGCTCAGGCCGTTGACGGCGGTCGGGGCATAGGGGACCGGGAGATACGGGCTGGTGAACTGTCCGGTATCGACCACGGTCAATTGGCGGACCAGCTCGGCGGGGAGCGGGTAGTCGGGCGCCATCCGGCCAGCCCCGATGCGCCGGGAGGCTTCGCGGTCGTCCGGCGCCCAGGTATCGCCGTCGAACTTGTCAATGGTGACGGAACGCAAGTACACCGGGGCCGTGGAACTCGTGGCGTAGGTGATGCTGCCGTCACCGGTGGGATTCCGCAGGCTGTTGCCGAGCGTGATCATGGGATTCAGGCCGTTGGACACGCCCCAGGGATTCAGCCTCGAACCGACCGGAAACGTCCCGCGCTCAAAGCCCGGAACCGCCAACGGCAACAGCAGCCCCACCACCAGGGCCACGCCACCGATCACGATGGACCGTTTGAGCTGCCCCGTACCGTGGGCGTTGTCGGTCTGCAGCCTCGAGTCCGGTGCGAACCACTGGCTGCAGCCCAGGATCAGGATGAATCCGACGGCGGCAGCCAGGAATCCGGGCAGGCCGCCGCCTTGCGGCTTGATGGTCGCCGGGAACACGAGGACTACCAGCAGGCCCAGTCCACTTGTCGCGGGCATGCCGAGCGGGACGGCCAAGGCGTCGATGAGGATAGCTACCAAGCCCAGCCCCGCGCACGCAACGAAAACTATTCCGGCGTTCGGGGAGACGGGCGCCGTCTCAGATACCACCGTTTCGCCGGCCCGTTTCAGGAATTGGCCCAGCGTGTCAAGGGTCGCGCCGGAAGGAATGAAGCCCGCGATGCTTTCCGGCCGGAAGAACGTGAAGTCGAGGATGAACACCAAGGCGAGAAACCCGCCCAAAGTGGTGAGTACCGGGTGGACCCTCAAGGCACGAAGGACGGCGAGGGTCAATCCGACGACGAACACCGTGGTGATAGCGGGAACCAACCATGCCCAGCCCCTGAAAACCCCGTTGAGGGAGAGCGAGGCTCCGAGTACGGCGAAAGCGATGGCCGCCGACATTGCCCAAGGGTAGGCTCCAGGTCCCGGCTTCCGCGGGGAAAGGGGTGCCCTTCCCGGACCGCTGGACCTTCCCGGACTATTGGAGGATGGGTCACTTGTCCCCGCCGGCTCCGGGCTCGGGGGCCGTCCCGGGGGGCCGTTCCTGGAGGTTGTGGTCATCGTGGCACCGCCGCGCCACGGCGGACGTCCATCGCTGCGGCAGCAGCTGCGAGGATCTCTCCCTGATCGAAGCCGGCCCAGGCGGCGGGAAGGTCCGTCCTCGAGCTCACGGCGACGGCACGCCATCCGCCCAGCTTGAGGGCTTCGATGACAGGCTGGACATGGCGCGGGTGGTCGGTAACAACGAGGGCAAATGCGTTGGCCCCGTAGCCGGCGGCCGGCGCCAACGCCCGGGCCTCGGAGAGCGGCATGTTGCCGAGCAGCGCGAGAACGGGGCCACGGAGGCGGTGCGCGGCCAGCTTGTCCATCAGGTGGTCGTCGAAGGGGGCCTCGGCACCCTCGACGGCGGCGGTTTCTTTACGGCCGCGCTCGCCGTGGACGTGCCGTGGACCGCTGAGCTGGATGGCGGCGAGGCTTTCGGCAATGGACTGCAGGCCTCCCAAACCACTGAATTCCTCGGTTTCGGGATACGGGGCGGAGCGGGATGAACGGAATGCGGGGTGTCCCGCGGCATCCAGGAACCGCAGCGAATAGTTGCGATCGGCGAGGTGGGTGCTGATCGACATCGCCGCCGTCACGACCCATTCGAAGTTCTCGCTGCTCACCAGTTCAAAAGCGTCGTCGTGGGCAGGGCCGAAGACCGCGGCCGGGCCGGACACGAAAGCGGAATAGCGCTGGTCCAGGATGATGGTCGCCTCTGGCGTGGTGACGGATTCCTCCTGCCGCACCATGAGCTCTCCGTGCCGCGCTGTCGCGGCCCAGTGGACGCGTCGCATGGGGTCCCCGTGCCGGTATTCGCGGGTCATCACGTCGTCGTCACTGGGGTTGGCGCGGATCCGGGTGGCCGTCACGCCGTCGTTTCCGCGCGCCCCGGCCAGGCCGGTGGCGGGGAGTTCGACGGCGGCAGGCGTCACGGTGAGGATGTCGCCGTCGTCGATCTCGTGGCGGTGCAGCGACAAGCCGAAGGGATCGCAGAACTCGGCCGTCACCGGACCGATCTTGAACTGGCCGCGCTTACCGGAGCGCAAATGGTATTCATAGCGGCTGGTGCCGCCGGAAGCGGCGCGGGCAGGAAAGCGAAAGGCCGGAGGTTCGCCGAAGCGCGGCGGCAACTGCTCCTCCATGATCACCGGCCCGGCGGCTGCACCGGTCCGTGCCACTGCCAAGCGCACCGTGGCCGTGGAAGAGGTTTCCACGGAGGAGGGATGGAATTCGCGGAACACCTGGAAGCGCGGTTTGAGGATACGGACCCCGGCAAGCGATACCAGCGGCAGCACCAACAGCAGGATCCCCAGGGCCAGCAGATCCCGCCTGCCCATGATCTGGGCAAGCAGCAAAGAACCCACGCCGCTGGCAAGCAAGCCCCACCCACGGGTCGTGAACAGATGCTTCGGAAGTAGATCGACCAGCGCCATGCCTGCCCCCCTTCTTCGCTTCCCCTAGGCGCCGCGGCGTTCCGCGCCGGCGTCCTGGCTGACGGGGAGGGAGGCCAGGATGGCCCGGATGATGCTCTGCGGAGTGTCACCGGAACTCGCGGCCTTGCGGTCAAGGATGATGCGGTGTGCCAGAACGGACTCAGCGACGGAAATGACGTCGTCGGGAAGGACGAAATCCCTGCCGTCAAGGGCGGCCGTCGCTTTGGCCGCCCGCAGTAGTTGCAGCAGGGAACGGGGGCTGGCTCCGAGGCGCAGGCGTGCGCTGTCGCGCGTGGCCCGGCCCAAGGCAACCGTATATTCCTTGATCGATTGGGAAACGTAAACCTGCTGTACCGTGGCGATCATCGCGGCTACGTCCGCGGAAGTGACCACAGGGGTGACTTTGGCGAGGGGTGAGACAGCCTGATGCGTCTCGAGCATCTCGATCTCCGAGAGCTTGTCGGGGTAGCCCATTGAGATGCGGGCCATGAAACGGTCCCGCTGCGCCTCCGGCAACGGATACGTTCCTTCCATCTCGATGGGATTCTGCGTCGCGACAACCATGAACGGTTCGCCCAGCTGGTACGAATGGCCGTCCACTGTCACCTGGTGTTCCTCCATGCATTCGAGGAGGGCGGACTGCGTCTTCGCGGAGGCGCGATTGATTTCGTCGCCGATCACGATGTTGGCGAACACCGCACCTATCCGGAACTCGAACTGCCGCGAGGACTGGTTGTAGATGGAGACGCCCGTGACATCCGAAGGAAGCAGGTCCGGGGTGAACTGGATACGGCTGACCTTGCAATCGATGGTCCGGGCGAGGGTCTTGGCGAGCAGCGTCTTGCCAACGCCCGGCACGTCCTCCACCAACAGGTGGCCTTGGGCGAGGAGCACGGTGAGGGCAAGCGTGGCGGCCTCGGCCTTGCCGTCGATCACTTTGTTGATGGCCGCCAGGATCTTCTCGCTGGCAGCATGGAATTGCCCAGGATCCATGACGCTCGGCTTGTGCCCGTTAAGGGACTCGCGCTCAGGCGGCAAGGCAACCACGGCCTCGTCCCGTAGCAACTCTTCGTCAACGGTGCCGTGTCGCTTTGAGTCCATGGACAATCCCCTCAGCCATGACAGAAACCCCAGCCGGGCCGCGGTGCCCTGGCCGGGATATACCGCCTTTTGTACCAGACTACCCAGCCTAGGGCCGCCGCAGACAGAGGCATGTTCTTGAGGAATGGATACACGGGGGATTAGCTCGCGGTCCGGAAGGCATCAGCAGGGAAAGATAGGGTGGATCCATGTGCAATTCCCTCCCACCGGCTTCCTACCGCGCAACTGAAACCGGCGATTCCCGCAAGGAATACCCGCCCGCTCCCGAACCGCTGCCGGTCCCCGTGATGGACAACCACACGCACCTCGATTTCCGGCACGGCCTGCTCGAAGTAGCCGTCGCGGATGCTTTGGACGCGGCCGAAGCCGTGGGGGTCCAGGGCGCCGTGCAGGTAGGTTGCGACCTCGAGTCATCGCGGTTCACGGTCCAGGCGCTGGACGCGGACCGGCGGCTCCTCGGAGCTGTCGCGATCCACCCCAACGATGCCCCCGTGTACGCGGGACGCGGAGAGCTGGAATCGGCGCTCGCGGAAATCGAGGAGCTTGCGGCGCATCCTCGGGTTCGTGCGATCGGTGAGACCGGCCTTGATTTCTACCGCACCCATGGCGACGGCCTGGTGCACCAGCGCCATTCGTTCCGCCGCCACATCGATATTGCGAAGCGGCTGGACCTCACCCTCCAGATCCACGACCGTGACGCGCATGACGACGTCGTCCAGGTTCTCCGGGAGGAGGGGGCCCCGGAGCGGGTGGTGTTCCATTGCTTCTCGGGCGATGAAGAACTGGCCCGGATCTGTAACCTGAACGGCTGGTACATGTCCTTTGCGGGCACCATGACGTTCAAGAACGCCGCCAATCTGAGGGACGCGCTGGCCATCGCGGATCCGGAACTGGTGCTCGTCGAAACGGATTCCCCGTTCCTCACGCCGCACCCCTACCGGGGCCGTCCGAACGCGAGCTACATGGTGCCGTACACCGTTCGTTCCATGGCCGAAGTGACCGGAACCGAGCTTTCCACGCTGTGCTCGCAACTGGCCCAAAACACCGTCGCAACGTACGGTTCCTGGGACTGAGCCGAATCCGGTTTACATACCCAGTATGTAAAAATCTTGGTCACTTTATAACGCTTCGGTTACAGTGGGTAACCAGTAGCCGGGGTCGGGGAAGGCCTTCGGACAACTAACTCCGTTCGCAATTGGTGTTTTCAGTTGAATTGAGTGTGGCGGCGCACAACTCCGCTGCAGTCCTCCAGCATGCTTCGGCAGGCATCCGGGACCGCGGCAGGAGGCCCCTGTGCGCTTTTCCCCGTGCCCGGATGGTCCAAAAGTTACGGGCAAACATGGTTAAGTTCTTCACCACGGGCGGCAAGTTCAGTTTCGTCAAAGTCGGTGCGCAGCTGCTGGTGCTTTCGGCACTGGTGCTGGGAGTGGTTGCTTTTACAGGCAACAACAAATCAGTCACCCTCAACGTCGACGGCAAAGTGAGTTCCGTCCAGACCTTCGGCAACACCGTTGACCAAGTGGTCAAGGCAGCCAAGGTCGATCTGAAGGCTGAAGACCGGGTATCCCCGGCCTTGGACGCCTCGGTGCAGAACGGTTCCATCATCAACGTCAACCTGGCCAAGGCCGTCACCGTCAGCCTTGACGGCGCCCAGCGGACGGTCAACACCACCGCCCCCAACGTCGAAGGCCTCGTTTCCGAGCTCGGCGTCGCGAGCGCATCGGCCGTCTCGCAGCCGAAAGACACGCAGCTGGCCGTCTCCGGATCCTACGTTTCGATCCTGACCCCCAAGACGATCAGCCTGATTGTCGACGGTCAGAGTTCGGCAAAGACCACGACGGCGGCCGACGTGGGCACCGTCCTCAGCGATGCCGGCGTCTCGCTTGGCGCCAACGACCGGGTTTCGCAGCCCAATTCGGCTCCCGTTGTCCAGAACATGGTGATCAAGGTTTCGCGGGTGGACACCAGCAAGACCGCCACCGAGACCGAGAACGTCCCGTTCGACACGGTCACGACGGAAGACGCCACCCAGTTCAGCGACCAGAAGACGGTCACCCAGGAAGGGGTCCTCGGGCTGCTCAGCAAGACGTTCAAGCTCGTCCTGGTGGATGGCCGTGAGGCTTCCCGGACGTTGGTCTCCTCGGACGTCACCGTCAAGCCGGTCTCTGCGAAGGTAACGGTCGGAACCAAGGAACGCCCCAAGCCCGCACCTGCCGCAGCTGTTGCCTCCGGACCTACGGGTGCGCCGAACGAGGCAATGTGGGACAAGATCGCACAGTGTGAGTCCGGCGGGAACTGGGCCATCAACACCGGCAACGGTTACTACGGTGGCCTGCAGTTCGACATCCAGACCTGGATCGGTTCCGGCGGTGGCGCTTACGCTCCCAACGCCGCCGCCGCCAGCAAGGCCCAGCAGATCGACATCGCCAACCGCGTCTACGCGCAGCGCGGCCTGTCTCCGTGGGGCTGCGGATGGGCAGCATCCAGCTAGGCAAAAATGAAAGTGGCCGGGTCCGGAATTTTTCGGGCCCGGCCTTTTCGCGTGCTGAAGCCAAGAGGCGGCGCTCCCGCCGGTCGCTCAGACGATACGATACCTAGGTGACTGAACCGAATTCCGAACCCGCCGCCGTCGCGCCCCTTCTGGGAGCTGCGGACATCCGACGGCTCGCCGAGGAAATCGGTGTCCGCCCCACAAAGACCCTGGGCCAGAACTTCGTCATCGACGGCAACACGATCAGGAGGATCGTCTCCGCCGCCGGTATTGATCCCGAGGAAACCGTGCTGGAGGTCGGCCCCGGGCTGGGTTCGCTGACGCTCGGCCTGCTCGACGCCGCCAAGACAGTTGTCGCCGTCGAGATCGATCCCGTACTGGCCGGCAAGTTGCCGGAAACGGTGCGCACGTGGCGCCCGGAAGCCGTGGACGAATTCCACCTGGTCCTCTCCGACGCCATGAAGGTCACCGAACTTCCGGTTCAGCCCACGGCTCTCGTGGCCAACCTGCCGTACAACGTCGCCGTCCCCGTGGTCCTGCACCTGCTCCAACATTTCCCGAGCCTGCAACACGGGCTGGTCATGGTCCAGGACGAGGTGGCGGACCGGCTGGCCGCGGGGCCGGGCTCCAAGATCTACGGAGTCCCCTCGGTCAAGGCCGCCTGGTACGGCCACATGCGCAAGGCCGGCGTGATCGGCATGAATGTGTTCTGGCCGGCCCCCAAGATCCACTCCGGCCTGGTGTCCTTCACCCGCGGCGCGCCGCCGGCAACGCACGCCACGCGCGAACAGGTCTTCGCAGTCATCGACGCCGCTTTTGCCCAGCGGCGCAAGACGCTCCGCGCGGCCCTCGCGACGTGGGCGGGGAGCGCGGCGGAGGCCGAACGTTTCATTGTCGCTGCAGGCGTTGATCCGACTGCCCGCGGAGAGGTGCTCGATATCAACGCGTTTGTCCGGATCGCCGAGGCACGCCACCCCCTGGACGCATGAATCCGGCAATCGGCGGTGCGAACCGCGGGCGCTTCGTCGCACGGACCGTACGCGTCCGGGCACCCGGCAAAGTGAACGTTTCCCTCAACGTCGGCCCCTTGCGGCCCGACGGCTACCACTCTGTGGCCAGCGTGTATCTCGCGGTGTCCCTGTACGAGGAAGTAGCCGCAACGAGCACGGAGGGGACCGGGATCACGGTCAGCATCGCTCCCTCAAGCACCTTGGACCTCGACGGTGTGGACATCCCGCTGGACGAGCGGAACCTGGCCTACAAGGCTGCCGCCATCATGAGGGATGTCTCGGAGAAAGCCACGGGCGTGCATTTGGAAATCACCAAGCGCGTCCCCGTCGCCGGGGGCATGGGCGGCGGCTCGGCCGACGCCGCGGCGACACTCCTGGCCTGCGATGCCCTCTGGAACAGTGGTTTGTCACGCGAAGAACTGGCCCACCTTGCAGCCGAGCTGGGCGCGGATGTGCCGTTCTCGCTTCTCGGAGGTACCGCCGTCGGGCTTGGCGTGGGCGACGAACTCTCACCTGCACTCGCGAAAGCGCAGATGGACTGGGTCCTCGTCTGCGCAGACTACGGACTTTCCACACCCGAGGTTTTCCACACCTTGGACAGGCTTCGGACCACCGAGGGACTCGACATCCCCGAGCCGCTCGAGGTGGACGCCAAGATCCTTCAGGCGCTGCGCGACGGGAATCCCGATGCCTTGAGCAAAGTCCTCATCAACGACCTCCAGCGCGCCTCGATCGAGCTGGCCCCGCAATTGCGGGACACCATAGGGATAGGGGAGTCCAGCGGTGCCCTGGCCGGGATTGTTTCCGGTTCCGGCCCCACCGTGGCTTTGCTTGCCCACAACCCCCGGGCGGCCGAGGGGCTCGCCGAGGACCTTCGGCACCTGGGGCACAACGCCCTTGCTGTGCACGGCCCGGTTCCGGGTGCCCGAATCATCTCCGATACCCTTCTTTGACACGTCGCCCTGACTGTTCACACCAGAAAGTAGTACCCAGTGGCCCACCTGCTTGGCGGTGAAAACCTCACCGTTTCATTCGCAACCCGCACCATCCTCGACGGCGTAACCCTTGGTTTGGAGGACGGCGACAGGATCGGCATGGTCGGGCGCAACGGCGACGGCAAATCCACGCTGATGCGCTTGCTGGCATTGCGCTCGACGCCGGACTCCGGCCGCGTCACCAAACGCGGCGACGTCAACGTCGGCTACCTCGACCAGTCCGACGTGCTCGACGGCGACCTCACGGTCGGCGCCGCGATCGTCGGCGACCAAGCCGACCACGAATGGGCCGCGAACCCCAAAATCCGCGAGATCATGGGTGGCCTCGTGGCCGACGTCGATTGGCACGCCAACGTGCATGCCCTCTCCGGCGGACAAAAGCGCAGAGTCGCCCTGGCCAAGCTGCTCATCGAAGACCACGACGTCATCATGCTCGACGAACCAACCAACCACCTCGATGTGGAAGGCGTCGCCTGGCTTTCCCGGCACTTGAAGACCCGCTGGCGCGCCAACCAAGGCGCGTTCCTTGTGGTGACTCACGACCGTTGGTTCCTGGACGAAGTCTGCAACCGGACGTGGGAAGTGCACGACGCCATAGTGGACCCGTTCGATGGCGGTTACGCTGCCTACGTGTTGGCCCGCGCCGAGCGTGACCGCACGGCGTCCGTCGTCGAAAGCAAGCGCCAACAGCTGGTCAAGAAGGAGCTGGCGTGGCTGCGCCGGGGCGCCCCTGCGCGCACGTCCAAGCCCAAGTTCCGCATCGAAGCCGCCAACGAGCTGATCGCAGATGTTCCTGATCCGCGCGACTCGGTGGCCCTCAGCAAGATGGCAACCGCCCGCCTCGGCAAGGACGTGCTGGACCTTGAAGGCGTCTCCCTGGACTTCAAGGGGGACGACGCCGGCCGGAAGCTCTTCGACGACGTTACCTTGCGCTTGGCTCCGGGGCAGCGGCTGGGGCTGGTGGGCGTCAACGGTGCCGGAAAGTCCACCCTCCTGAGGCTCCTTAACGGCGAGATCACGCCGAGTTCAGGCAAGGTCAAGCGCGGCAAGACTGTTGTCACGGCGGTGCTCAGCCAGGACGTCAAGGAACTCGATGACGTGTCCGACCTTCGCGTGATCGAGGTCATCGAACGTGAGAAGCGCTCCTTCAGCGTGGGCGGCAAGGAATTCACGGCCGGCCAGCTCGTGGAGCAGCTCGGGTTCACGAAGGAAAAGCAGTGGACTCCCGTCACCGACCTTTCCGGTGGCGAACGGCGCCGCCTGCAACTTCTGCGTCTGCTTGTGGGCGAACCGAACGTCCTGATGCTCGACGAACCCACCAACGACCTCGATACCGACACGCTTGCCGCCGTCGAAGACGTCCTGGACGGCTGGCCCGGCACGCTGGTCGTTGTCAGCCACGACCGCTACCTGCTGGAGCGAGTCACGGATTCCCAAATGGCACTCCTGGGTGACGGCAAGCTCCGCGGACTTCCGGGCGGCGTGGACCAGTACCTGGAATTGCGTGAAGCCGCGCTGGCGAGCGGCGCGGTGACCGGCGGCGCGTCGAGCGGCAGCGCGAGGCCGACGGCGGGAAGCGGCTCGAGTGCCGCAGCCTCCGGGCCCAGCGAAGCAGAGAAGCGCGAAGCCCGCAAAGACCTGAACAGGATCGACCGTCAACTGGGCAAGATCGCGCAACAAGAAGAGAAGCTCCACGTCCAAATGGCGGCCAAGTCCCAATCCGGCGACTTCGACGCCCTCGGCGAACTGAACACCAAGCTCCAGGAACTCCTCGACGAAAAAGAAGGCCTAGAGCTCGAATGGCTCGAGGCGGCGGAGATCCTGGGGGAGTAGGTGCGGCTCGCCTTGGTGCGTGGTCGCCTGGGGTGCCGTAGGCGGCTCTTCCGCGTCGCTTAGCGCGGAGGTTCCTTCCCAAAGCTCGCAGGCTCGCTTCGGGGCCCTCGGAACGCCGCTTCGACGCAAGAGGGCCCGCTCGGTCGCTGAGCGAGCTCCCCGGCCCACGAAGGGCCGCGATGCGCTCCTTTCGGAAGAACCGCCTCCGGCGGGGGTAAGTCACCTCGCGGGGGCGGACTGCCGGCGTCGTCCGCCAGCGGTGGGATGGGTAGGGGCCGTGGAACTCGAGGCACAAGGGAGACTTCGGCAATTCTTGACACACAAATTTGCCAGCGACACGGATCGAGAAAATCAATGCGCGGATTCCAGTGCCGATAGGAATTTTGCGCGTCGTCGGGGCACATCGGCGTCGGAGGTCCGGGCGCGGGTCGAAGCGGCTGTTTGGTGAATCGGGGGCGATTCTCGACCCCCAAATTTGCCAGCGACGCAGAAAGTGAAATCCGATGCGCGGATTCCAGTGTCGATAGGAATTTTGCGTGTCGACGGAGCGCCTCGGCGTTGAAGGCCGGGCGCCAAACGGAACGATGGCAAGAGCGGTGCTGCGGGCCTTCGGGTAGGAGCGCATCGCGGCGCATCGGGGTTTGGAGGTCGCTCAGCGACCGGAAGACCCCATATGCGCTGTGTCTAAGCGACGGCGAAGGGCCGTTGCTCCGCGTAGGCGACCAAGGGCGACGGCGACGGCGAAGGGCAGTTGCGCCGCGGAGGCGACCACGGAAACGCAACCGCGGAGGCGACCACGGCAACCGTGGACGCAACCGAAACCGCAACCGCAAAAGCCAACCAGACGCCCTAGCCCTCGCTCCGGAGTTCCGGCTCCTTTTGCAGGCCCGTCAGGCCGTTCCATGCCAGGTTGACCAGGTGGGCGGCTACCGCGCGTTTGTCGGGCTCGCGGTGGTCCAGCCACCATTGGCCGGTCATCGCCACCATGCCCACGAGCATTTGGGCATACATGGCGCCGTCGGCTGCGCTGAAACCGCGCCGGGCGAATTCGTCGGCGAGGAGGTCCTCTACGCGATCGGCCACGTGGGAGAGGAGGGTGGAGAAGGCGCCTTCGGGCTGGGAGGG
>NZ_JBYSXD010000099.1:0-3008 GCF_058781865.1 Arthrobacter sp. FW306-1B-F12A | reverse complement strand
ATCGAATATGAAACAATCAACCGGACCGCGCTCACAGCGGCCTAAGACCCCGAGTCAACAAAAGCCGGGGCAGTCCCTGCTCTCTGCGATGGACGTCAACGAAAAGTACAGCGTCGAAAGTAGTGTTGAGAGCACGACTCCGACGTAGAACCCCACATTCACGGCGAGCTCGATAACCGCTGGGTCACTAATCGCCCTAGCGGCATCCGTCTGCGCAACTTTTCCTGCTACGACTTCGTGAAGCTGTTGGCTCCTCAACAGTAGGAGACCCAAAAGTGCCCCGGTGGAACACATCCAAACAAGAGGGGACGTGCTTCTTTGCGGTCTCCGAGAGGGCTTATCTCCGCCCGGCTGTTCTACACTCAACGACGATGACGTCATGGGGAGAATCCTTTTGTAGCTAGAACTGTGGCTTCGAGGAGAGCCGCGGCCAGAACAAGGACTGAAGCAATTCCGAAGATCTTTAGGGCCAATGGGAACGTAGCGAGATACTGCCGCAGCGGTCCTGCTGCCTCAGACGCGGATAGAGCTGACCGGATCGCAGCAGCGACGGGTATGAGCCCAGCCCCGGCGCCGAGCAGAAGGCCTAGAAATTCGATCGGTGCGTAGATCCAAATCGAGGCCACGACCTCACCAATTCCCATGTGGGTCCGACCGAGGCGCATTGTGGAGCCGATGTAGATTGCTGTAAGTGGCCATGCGATCAGCGTCGAGACTCCCCCGCTAATGACGCCGGAAAACAAGAGACACAAGGCGGGTACATTTGCCGCGAGAATCCGTCCCAGCGCGGATAGCCATGTAAGGCCAACCTCCGGGGGCACCGGCTGAGGAGATTCGGGCTGAGCCGCCATATCCGTTTGGAAACCGATGATGAATCCGGTCAGCATGAGCGCCAGGGACAGCATCATCGCAACGAGGAGCAATGGCTTATCGCCGTTCCTGACGCTCATGCGCAATTGACTCTTCGGCTTGGCTGCGACTAGGCGACGGCCACGTTCTTACCCCATCGGAGAATTGCCCATCGCGTTGTGGCGATCACTGCCGCTGCTATCCCACCGGAAAGCACCCCCATCACGATGGCAAGGGCAATTCCACCGACTTCTACTGCACTCACGATCTGTAAGGCGAACGTGCTGGACAGACCGAACATTCCGGCGATGTACATGACGCTCACGCTGGCAAGGGCAAGTCCTGCCATGCTGACCGCAGTTGCGAAAGTGACCGACTTGATGGACGGACGGATCGTTGCTTCCATGATTCCTCCTCAGGTTGTGACTGGGACCAGAGGTCCCGGTCCCAGTCACAATCCAAAGGCATGTTTTCCCCGTCTCAGTGGTGAAATCGGAAAACTCAGTGGTCTGAAACCCAAATCTCCGTGCAAATAGGCCGTACACGGAGGCGCAAATGGCGTTCACGGAGTCTCGTCTCCGTGTTACTGATAAGTAACACGGAGCATGGTCGAGTCTGTGGATGCGGGATCCATCAGCGCCCGTGCCTCGGCAATCGATCCCTGGACACCGGGGTGGGGTCAGGTCCGAGGGCTTAGGCGTCCTAGTCCTTTTTCCGACGAGACTTAAGCCAGTGGCTCGCAAAGTCAGATAGGGCTACGGAGCTAAGCGAAAGAGCAAACGCTAGGGCGACCGTCAATGCCTCCCGAATTACATTTCTGCCAGTCCACAAACTGTTGTTGACAAGCATCAAAATGATCGTCATGAGCCCGGCCTTTCCGAAGCGCGATATCCACACTTTTTCGTCCGGTCCTTTCGAGCCTTCCATCCATTACCTCTTCGGAGCGAGTTGAACAATGACCCATGAAATTGCACCGGCAGGTTCGTTTTGGACCCGTTGCGCTAGGGGCTTGAGAAATGGAGGAAGAACAGAACTGATGCATTCGCCGCCCAGTGCATGTACACGGCTTTGAGCGTCGGCTTGCTTGCATTGATGCACCAGCGTATGGCTTCGTTAGGCACAGCGCCGCTCAATGCGCCCCAAACGCAGAGAGCCAGAACAGCTACAGGGGAGCAAGCACAACTGCAAGCGCGCGAATGAACGTCTCTTCGGGCGCCAGTTGTAAATTACTGTCGGACCTTCCGGGGTCTGGTGAGCAAAGGAAGTCATCAAAAGGCAGACGCTAGGGTTCGCTCTCTGCTTGGCGATAGGCCGCCAAAGCGTCTCTGCGGGCCCATCTGACAACAAGAGCGATGTCGAGGACGAAAGAAGCGCAAAAGAACGCAACAAAGACGGGAAATGGTGCTCCAGCGACGAAGAGAGCGCCCGCGATCACGACGAAGAGCACGCCACTGAGCAAGTTGTATCGACGCCGGCCCGGAGCCGCATCCATCGCGGTCCTGAGCTCATCTAGGTAGTAGAGCACGCCCCTCCCCTCTAATGCCCGCCCTCAGGGGTAAGATCCGCCGGTATAACGGAAAGCCTGCCCACCAACCGGGGAACGGGTGTTACTGGCCGTTTCGTTCGATCTCTGATGCCCTGGCGCAACGCACGAACTTCCACAGCGAAAAAAGTGAAGCCGCTGCGAGGACTACTCCGGAAACGATGCCCCACCGTGAGTCGCTCTGCATGGTGGAAAAGATGTATGCCGAGTAGAAACCGAAAACGAGAGCGAGTAGAAGCCAAATGATCGAGTTCCTTTTCATGGTGAACTCCTCAGCCTGTGGACACCCGTAATCCAATGGTCTCCAGCTGTTGCCATGTTCTGTTGCTGACTCAGCTTCAATCCCCACCCCCAATAAGTTGCGTGTCGCACTGATCCTCCAGAGCGGCCATCGGATCCCCGCTGCTCGTTGGACCGGCCTTGTGAAGAAGGCTAAGGGCGAAAAAGCCGTCTCAGTGTTGAAAAGAGGAAACTCAGTGCTGGGAGACCCGAATTTCAGTGTGGAATCGGGCAATCTCCGTGTGGTCGGTGGCGCTTCTCCGTGTAAATCGAGGCTGAACACGTAGAGAGATGTCCGCATCGGGGGCGAGGCCAGAGTGAACCTTCGCATCCCAGC
>NZ_JBYSXD010000098.1:0-3009 GCF_058781865.1 Arthrobacter sp. FW306-1B-F12A | reverse complement strand
CACCGCCACGGCCCGCGAGGTAACCCGCGCCTACCGCACCCTCATGCGCGGCCTGCACCCCGACACCCGGCCGGCCCGCGAACCCCCCACCGGCTCGGGCCCCAAGACGCCGGAGGCGCAGGAAGATCTGCAGGAGCTCCAGGACATCATGGCCGCCTACGCCATCCTCGGCAACCCGGAAAAGCGGGCCGCCTACGACCGGGAGCACCCGCGGCCCGCTACGAACACGAAGCCGCAGCGGCCCGATGCCGCCTCCGTGCGGACGCTGGTAAAGCTGCTTGCCTTCGCATCATTGCTGATCGGACCGGTCATCTGGGAGCCGCCCGGCGGCTGGTCTCTCGGGTTGCCGGGCGGGCAAGCTTCATCTCCCAGCCGCTACGCCCTGATCCTGCGGATTAGGCGTTGAGGGCCGAAAACCAACCACGCAATGGCAAAGGAGCCCCCATGAGTACCTGCACCCGCACAACAGTCAATTGACGCGCGCGTCCCAAGAACGCTTCGAAAAGCGCTGGGGCAAGGAACAGCGCCGCTCCAAGGAATTCATCTGTGAACCCAGCACTGAATACCGTGCCCGGACTAGCCAGAAGCCTCCTGCCATGGTCCGGGCTCCGATAGATAATATCCGGACTACCAAATCAATTACCCGGAGTACACCATGACCCCTCCACAGATCAGCCAGTTCCTCGAGGACTGCATCATCAAAGATGACACGAACGATTCAGGACTGAACGCCGACACATTGTATGGGCTCTACGTCAGCTGGTGCTCCCTGAACCGCAAAGTCCCCCTCCCCGACCATGCCTTCCGCACGGCCCTCCGGATCGCGGGCCTCCAGACGGAAAAGAACGGCAAAGGCAAGAAGGGCATCTTCCAAGGCTTGCGCATGACAGGACCAGCCGCAGTGGACTATATCCTCAACAGCAGCGACTAAGCCTGGGCACATAGCACCTGCGGCACGGCAAGTAGGGCAGTATGGAGCGATGAATGCGCCCACCGCAGCGGGGTCCGCGAGGCTGCGCGGAACGGGTGCCGAAGAACCGAGAGCACCGCCCCAGGGCAAGGAAACGCGCCAATGCCCGGTGTCACCCTTGCCGGGCATTGGCGCAGCTACCGCCGAGAGCATCTTCCAAGGAAATCACCCTCGTGCCGATCGTAAGCCGTGGACACGGTCCGCCGCCTGAGTACCGGCTACCTGTTTCTACCGTGAAGGGCCCGGGCTGGCACCATTCCTGGTGATCTGCGCGGCCTCCGCAAAAAGACGTCGGGCGTTCATTTCGGTAAGTATACTTACCATATTCTTCTGCGCTCCGAGGGCCGGACGGACAAGGACCGCCCACCTACGGAAGCGTTGCCCGGAATCTCCTCGTGGCCCGCGGCGCGAGCAGCCATAGGAAGGTTGCCACTCATGAATGACCAATCGAAGAGCGCTAAAGACGTCGGGGTCCTGTTCGACGTGGACGGAACCCTGGTTGATTCCACCTATTTCCACACATTGGCGTGGTGGCAGGCCTTCCGGCAACAGGAACTGGATGTGCCCATGGCATTAATCCACCGCCACATCGGCATGGGCGGAGACAAACTGCTTGAACGGCTGCTCCCGGAGGATTCCGATCGGGATTTCCGCGCTACAGTCGAGCGAGCCCACGGCTCAATATTCTCGACCTTCTGGCCCGCTATCCGGCCCTTCGACTCGGCAAGGGCCCTCCTGCAATCGTGTGCGGAATCAGGATTGGCCGTGGCGTTGGCCTCCTCGGCACGCGAGCAGGATCTTCGGGTGCTCCGAAGCATTCTCGACGCCGAACCCTGGATCGACTGTGCGACAAGTTCAGCCGACGCTACTGAGAGCAAGCCCTCCCCCGACATTCTTCTGGCCGCACTTGAAAAGCTGCATCTAAACGCAGCAGATGTGGCATTTGTCGGCGATTCCGTCTGGGATGTCAAGGCTGCGGCCCGGCTCGGCATCGAAACCATCGGCCTCACGTGCGGCGGGATCAGTGCAGCCGAGCTTTTCGAAGCAGGAGCGGTCGAGGTCTATTCGGGGCCAAGAGCACTCCTCCACCGACTGGACGCCAGCTCCATTGGAAAACTTGCACACCGGAACGATAGCGAGGAACTCACCAGTGGAGCGGCCCCGGGCACGCCAACGGACGACGCGTCGCGATAGTCGCCGCAGGAAGTATCGTCCGACCCGGACCATTCCCCGTTCGGTTCGCGGACTTCTCCCCGCCGGATTGGCGGACAGGGGGTTCCGCTCGGAAGCTAAGCATGCTTACTATCTTAACTGCCAGTATTTCTGGTTCTTGATCCGCAGCAGACCTTCTTGGAAAGAGAGCGAAGATGACAGAGAACCAATGGGACGGGAATTACACGCCCCCGCCGGCCACCGAGCAACCAGGGGGTAAGCACGTACCCCCGCCGCATAACCAGAACAACCGCATGCCGTCGACGGAAACCATCAAAAACGAAGCAGGGAACGTGGCTGCGCAGGCCGAGGACTCTGCGAAGAACGTGGTCGAAACCGCGAAATCCGAAGTCGCGAACGTTGCCTCTGAAGTGAACTCGAGCGCAAGGGAGCTGCTGGACCAGGCCAGGCTGGACCTGACGGACCAAGCCGGAAAGCAGCAGCAAAAAGTGGCCGCAGGCCTTCGGTCCATCTCGGAGGAACTGCAATCCATGGCCACCGCCTCGGAGCAACCCGGCGTTGCAACGGATTTGGTGCGGCAAGCCGCCGAACGGTCTTCATCCGTGGCGACATGGCTGGAGGACCGGGATCCGGGCTCCCTCCTGGTCGAAGTGAAGACCTTCGCGCGGCAGCGTCCTGGCGCGTTTCTCCTCCTTGCCGCCGGAGCAGGCATCCTCGCCGGCCGACTGAGCCGTGGACTGAGCGCCGGCGCCGACGGCTCCCCGCAAGGATCGGCCCCGGCACGTGCCCCCATCCAACCCGCGCACGAGGCCAAGCCTTTCGTCCCGGGACCAGGGATGACAGTACCCCCTCCCCCGGTCCAGCTC
>NZ_JBYSXD010000097.1:1648-3099 GCF_058781865.1 Arthrobacter sp. FW306-1B-F12A | reverse complement strand
CATAGGTGAACGGTCTTGAAAGGCCGGCCGGAGAGGGTGTTAGCCCCGTAACCGTAATGTTGTGTGCCGCCTGGAGAGGATCCCAAGTAGCACGGGGCCCGAGAAATCCCGTGTGAATCTGTCAGGACCACCTGATAAGCCTAAATACTTCCTAATGACCGATAGCGGACCAGTACCGTGAGGGAAAGGTGAAAAGTACCCCGGGAGGGGAGTGAAACAGTACCTGAAACCGTGTGCTTACAATCCGTCGGAGCCAGTCTGATTCTGGTGACGGCGTGCCTTTTGAAGAATGAGCCTGCGAGTTAGTGTTACGTCGCGAGGTTAACCCGTGTGGGGTAGCCGTAGCGAAAGCGAGTCTGAACAGGGCGAGTGTAGTGGCGTGATCTAGACCCGAAGCGGAGTGATCTACCCATGGCCAGGTTGAAGCGACGGTAAGACGTCGTGGAGGACCGAACCCACTTCAGTTGAAAATGGAGGGGATGAGCTGTGGGTAGGGGTGAAAGGCCAATCAAACTCCGTGATAGCTGGTTCTCCCCGAAATGCATTTAGGTGCAGCGTTGCGTGTTTCTTGCCGGAGGTAGAGCTACTGGATGGCCGATGGGCCCTACAAGGTTACTGACGTCAGCCAAACTCCGAATGCCGGTAAGTGAGAGCGCAGCAGTGAGACTGTGGGGGATAAGCTTCATAGTCGAGAGGGAAACAGCCCAGACCACCAACTAAGGCCCCTAAGCGTGTGCTAAGTGGGAAAGGATGTGGAGTTGCGAAGACAACCAGGAGGTTGGCTTAGAAGCAGCCATCCTTGAAAGAGTGCGTAATAGCTCACTGGTCAAGTGATTCCGCGCCGACAATGTAGCGGGGCTCAAGTACACCGCCGAAGTTGTGGATTTCAGATAGTAGACAAGCCTTCGTGGTTCAGTCGTCTGGAGTGGTAGGGGAGCGTCGTGTGGGCGGTGAAGTCGCGGTGTAAACCAGCGGTGGAGCCTACACGAGTGAGAATGCAGGCATGAGTAGCGAAAGACGGGTGAGAAACCCGTCCGCCGAATGATCAAGGGTTCCAGGGTCAAGCTAATCTGCCCTGGGTAAGTCGGGACCTAAGGCGAGGCCGACAGGCGTAGTCGATGGACAACGGGTTGATATTCCCGTACCGGCGAAGGACCGCCCATGCCAAGCGGGGGATACTAACCGCCCGGAGCCTGCCCAATCACCCTTGTGGTGTGCGGGTTTTGGCCGAGCGCGGGACCTGATCCCGGGAGGTAAGCGTATTAACAGGTGTGACGCAGGAAGGTAGCCGGGCCGGGCGATGGTTGCCCCGGTCTAAGGATGTAGGGTCAGCGATAGGCAAATCCGTCGCTGTGTCTTTGATGACGTTCCTGAGATCTGATGGGACCCCCGTCATGGGGGGATCCGGTGATCCTATGCTGCCTAGAAAAGCATCGGCGCGAGGTTCAAGC
>NZ_JBYSXD010000097.1:0-1560 GCF_058781865.1 Arthrobacter sp. FW306-1B-F12A | reverse complement strand
TATGACGTTCCTGAGATCTGATGGGACCCCCGTCATGGGGGGATCCGGTGATCCTATGCTGCCTAGAAAAGCATCGGCGCGAGGTCCCAGCCGCCCGTACCCCAAACCGACACAGGTGATCAGGTAGAGAATACCAAGGCGATCGAGAGAATTATGGTTAAGGAACTCGGCAAAATGCCCCCGTAACTTCGGGAGAAGGGGGGCCCCAACCTTGAACACCACTTGCTGGTGGGAGGGGATCGGGGCCGCAGAGACCAGGGGGAAGCGACTGTTTACTAAAAACACAGGTCCGTGCGAAGTCGCAAGACGATGTATACGGACTGACTCCTGCCCGGTGCTGGAAGGTTAAGAGGACCGGTTAGCCGCAAGGCGAAGCTGAGAATTTAAGCCCCAGTAAACGGCGGTGGTAACTATAACCATCCTAAGGTAGCGAAATTCCTTGTCGGGTAAGTTCCGACCTGCACGAATGGAGTAACGACTTCCCCGCTGTCTCAACCATAAACTCGGCGAAATTGCAGTACGAGTAAAGATGCTCGTTACGCGCAGCAGGACGGAAAGACCCCGAGACCTTTACTATAGTTTGGTATTGGTGTTCGGAGTGGCTTGTGTAGGATAGGTGGGAGACGTTGAAGCCCTCACGCCAGTGGGGGTGGAGTCATCGTTGAAATACCACTCTGGTCACTTTGGACATCTAACTTCGGCCCGTGATCCGGGTCAGGGACAGTGCCTGATGGGTAGTTTAACTGGGGCGGTTGCCTCCTAAAAAGTAACGGAGGCGCCCAAAGGTTCCCTCAGCCTGGTTGGCAATCAGGTGTCGAGTGTAAGTGCACAAGGGAGCTTGACTGTGAGAGAGACATCTCAAGCAGGGACGAAAGTCGGGACTAGTGATCCGGCGGTACATTGTGGAATGGCCGTCGCTCAACGGATAAAAGGTACCTCGGGGATAACAGGCTGATCTTGCCCAAGAGTCCATATCGACGGCATGGTTTGGCACCTCGATGTCGGCTCGTCGCATCCTGGGGCTGGAGTAGGTCCCAAGGGTTGGGCTGTTCGCCCATTAAAGCGGTACGCGAGCTGGGTTTAGAACGTCGTGAGACAGTTCGGTCCCTATCCGCTGCGCGCGCAGGAAATTTGAGAAGGGCTGTCCTTAGTACGAGAGGACCGGGACGGACGAACCTCTGGTGTGTCAGTTGTACTGCCAAGTGCACCGCTGATTAGCTACGTTCGGATGGGATAACCGCTGAAAGCATCTAAGCGGGAAGCTCGCTTCAAGATGAGATTTCCATACACCTCGTGTGTGAGAGGCCCCCAGCCAGACCACTGGGTTGATAGGCCGGATGTGGAAGACAGGACTAAAGACTGTTGAAGCTGACCGGTACTAATAGGCCGACAACTTACACCACACAAACACGATCACTGCTTGCGTCCACTATGTGGTTCCCGAACAACAACCCGCCACCGGGTGTGTTCCATGGAACCAACAACTGAATAACAACACCACCGAACCCTTCACCGGGTCCGGACAAGTTGTAACCACGTATCTTCCCACCCCGCACCCAC
>NZ_JBYSXD010000096.1:0-3227 GCF_058781865.1 Arthrobacter sp. FW306-1B-F12A | reverse complement strand
TGCCGGCAGTCCAGGCGGCCCAAGCTCTCGGCTTGAAGAAGTCGCCCCGAATTCACGACCTTCGTCACACCCATGCCTCCTGGTTGATTCAGGATGGCGTGTCCCTCTTCACGGTCTCCAGACGCCTGGGGCATGCGTCCACTCGCACTACGGAACAGGTTTACGGACACTTGATGCCGCAAGCACTCCAAGATGCGGCCGACGCCGTCGAGCGTTCTGCGATTGTTTGGCGGGGCTAGTTTCGAATCCCTGCCGCTACGAATATCTCTGTTGTGGCCGGGCCCGCGTTCCGATCAATCTCGGCGAGGGCGTTGACGCGGGAGTTGCCCGGACCTCACGAAGCTGAGCAATTTCCTTCAGATGGCCAGAGGTGAAAATGATCTTCCCCTTCCCCCAAACGACATGGGGGAACTCGCCCTTGGCCGCTCCTTCGCGCAGCCAGGCCTCGGAACATTTGAGCACCGTGGCAGCCTCCGCCGGCTCGAAGAATTCGAGTTTCATGTGCTCACTCGATCCTTTCGTAGTTGCGTTCCTGGGGAAAAGGCTTTGCAAGCCTGCCCTCGTTCATGGGTATTTGCGGTTTGTTCGGCATGACAGTGAGGCCGAAAGTGGAAGCAGCTTCACTGGCTAGTTCCCGGACTAATTCAATGCGGACGCTGAATCGTTGGTCTGCATGTTCCACCAGCCCGGCACCACGCATTAGCACAAGGTGGCGGCGGATCGTCGGCGAAGATGCCTGCAGCGCCGAAGCGATATTGGCGCTGGTGGCTGGCCCGTTCCTGATCAGGAACCGGACAATCCGACTTCGCATTCTATTCATCAGGATGTTCGACATGGAGACCACAGCCTGAGGGGCGATGAAGATTAGGATGCTGCTGTAGACGGGTCTACAGCAGCAGGGTACGCCTCGCGAACTAATGATGGAAGATCCTCATTGCGGCTCTGATTGCCCGCGCATGCCACCCACGGAATACTGGGACGCAGAGGCTCGAATTCGAACGGAGCTGACCGACTCTGGCAGTTGGCGATGAAGGGAGTGGGTGATGCGGTATCACGGAACGAGCAAGGCTGACGCCTTGTCTCCCCAGACCCAGCTTGCCCGTCGTCTAAACCTGTTGCTTGACGTCGTCGTTGCCGAGCGGGGGAAGCCTGTGACATTTAAGGAAGTTCAATCGGAACTCGCTGACCGGGGAATCAAACTTTCGCGCGCTCGCTGGTTTTACATGAAGGAGGGGTCTGGACGACTTGTCACGGACGCGGTCCTCCTGACCGGCCTGTGCGACATCTTTAACGTCGATCCGTCCTATTTGGTAGGCGGCGACGCCGCGTTGCCGGACCGAATCGACTCTCAGCTTGAGTTCGTCAAGTCTTTGCGGGCAGCCCGGGTAAAGTCTTTTGCTGCGCGGACCTTGGGCGATGTATCGCCGGAAACTTTGCGCGCGATCTCTGAATTCCTCAACAAAGACATCGGACTCCATCCGGAGGGGGAACGCGCTGCGGCTATTCCTCCAGCAGATATTGGAGATGAGCATCCAGAAGTTCCTTAATGCGGACTGCGTTCGCTGAATAGCGGGGTGACCGCCCGTGCCTCCGGCCGGGTTCGACGTCGACTTTGATCACGCCGAACTTTTCAAGGGCCAGGAGGTGTTTGGCCACGCTTGGCTCGCCGGCACTCACCGCATCCACGATGTCTCCGCGGGTTGCCGGGCCGTGCGCTGAAAGATAGCGGAGGATTTCGTTCCTGGATCTATTGCCGAAAGTCGCGACGGCAGCCTCGACGTCGGGCGACCAGGCGTCGTCGTGAGGCTGGGTAATCCTCGGCATGGAACCATTCTCACCGAACGCGTACAGAAAAGTAAGACTCGCAGTCTTGACGATACTTTAATTATTCTTGACAATAGCTTGCATAGCTTTGTTGTGATGGTGGGTGGGGTCGATTCTGGGCGGACACCCTCATGTGCGGGGGCACCCGCGTCGGACTATTGGAGTCTGCTTTGTCGAAGCGGTGAAGACCATGAGTGTCGAAGACGGGGCGAATCACGCCCAACAAAAACAACCAACACCAGCGACCATTGATATTTCTTTGACCAGGCCTTTCGAGCCTGGGCCAATCCCGATTGACCAGATCATGGTGGCCGTCGAGGGGGTACGACGTTACGTCGTTTCCCACCTCTCCCGGATCGGCCGAGCATGCGATGCAGACGATGTCATGCAAGACATCCGATTGGCCGTCTGGGATGGAGTCGCACGCGGCCACTATCGCCAACTCCCCGGTGTTCGCTTTGAGGCGTGGGTACAGGGAGTGACCGGAAACGTGTGCGCCGCGCACATTCGTCGTGAGCTGTCCCATCAGACGCTGCCGCTACTCATCGAACCAAGCTGCGGTGATTGCCCGGCTTCGTCTGACGCGCTCGCTCTCCTCGCTATCGACCGGAGCTGGGACAGAGGCGCTGACGGGGTAATAGACCAGGAGTGGGCGCGAGCGATCATTACCCTGACCCGAGCCAGTGTGAATGAGAGCGTTTGGGGTCTGGCGATGGACAGTTTTACTTCGCCGCGTCGGTACGGTCCGCCCGCGCCACAGGACCGCCGCCGGTGGCATGCGGTGACAGTGGTGCGCCAGACGGCGAAGACCGTTCAAAGTGCCCTCGACGTGGAGCCGGCCGACGTCTGCAGCGTGGAAGATCTCTGTGAATACGCAGCTGAATGCTTGCCGACTCTTGTGCTTAGGCGAGTTGCATCGACCATCGTTCGTCGAGGTGTTCGTGGGCCGGAGAGAAATCGTGCCCTCGAATCCTTGGCCGCAGAGCTCGGGGTCACGGAACGCTATGTCGCCGTGCAGATCGGCTTTGCCCGGCGGCTGTATCAGGCGTCGTGGAGGATTCTCCGGCATGGAATGACGACGACCCCTTGAGTCATGTCGTGAGCCGGTACTGCTAGCAATGAAGAGGCAAGGAGGCAGAAATGGGGCTGGTGCTGAGGCGTACCCCGCCGGGCCCAGGGAAACGGCGGTCGTGGTGGATCGGCGTCCTGGCAATTCTGATCGTGGTGGCGGCCATTGTCATTCTTGCGCTTCCCGCGGGCGGGACCCGAACCGAGCCTGCTTCATCCTCGACGGCGGGCCCGGCAACTACTGGCCTGGCGACGTCGTCGACCTTCTCGCCCGTCGCATCGCCGACCGCGGCTTCCACATTGGAAACTCCACCCACGATCGGAGAACCACGCAC
>NZ_JBYSXD010000095.1:0-3403 GCF_058781865.1 Arthrobacter sp. FW306-1B-F12A | reverse complement strand
GCATTATCCGGCTAATAGCCCGGGATGCCGGGGATTAGCCGGTTAAGGATTAGTTGTTTCGGGAGGTCAGTTTCCGGAGTTGTTTTTCGTGGCGCCGCACGCTGGTGGCGAGGGTGTCGAGTGCGGCGCGGAGAGTGGCGATCTCGTCGGTGAGGGCGGTGAGGGTGCCGCTGGTGGCGGCCCGGTGACGGTTCTCCTCGATGACACTCCGGAGCATGGCGTCCCGGTAGAGAGTGGTGCGGCCCAGGCCCGTATGGGCGGCAACGGCGGTGAATGTCACTGCCTGTCCGTTCCGGAGGAGCTCGGCGCAGGCGCGCTCGACGCTGTTGAGGGTGCTCATGTTCGTCATCCTGCAGTGGCCTCGTTGATCAGTCTGTCGAGTCGTGTGATGAGCTGTTTGTGGCGGTCGGCTTCGGTGATCCAGCCCCGTTGTTCGGCATCGCGGGCGAGTGCGTCTGCATCAACGCGTTGGGCGGCAAGGATCGGCAGGGAGCTGGGCTCGGCGTGGAAGCTGGGGCAGTGCTCACAGATATTTGCATAGGCGCAGGCGCCCTGGGCCGGTGCCCGCAGGCAGAACCCTCCGGCCATGCGGGACTTCAGCAGCGGGGTGTCCTTCCAGTCTTTTCCGCCGGTGATGTCTCTCAGCGGCAGGCTGGTCCTGCCGGTCGCGGGTGTAAGTGCCTGTTGTTTGGCCAGATCAAGGGCCCGTTCGTACTCTGTGCGCACGGTGGCGTCGAACAGCCGTCCGTAGCGCAGGCTCATCTCGGCGGACATATGGCCGAGCAGCGCCATCAGGGCCTGCAGCGAGACACCGGCATTGACCAATGCGGTGGCGTAGGTATGCCGTAGCTGGTGCGGGGTGATGTGTTCGAACCCGGCGAGACCGGCGGCGCGATCGAGTTCGGCGCGGACCGCTTGTTGCCCGAGCCGCCGCCCATGGTGGGTGAAAAGGAACTGGGCCGGGCGTCGGTAACGCGGGTGCGGCAGCGGCCGCCCGTGCGATCTGGTGTGGGTTATGTGGTCGATCAACTCCAGGATCTCTTCATCGAGGGGGACCATCCGCTCGGTGTCCAGCTTGCCGAGGGGGACCTTCAGCCAGCTGCCGTGGCCGGGGACTTCGTGGACGCAATCCAGTTCAAGATCGAGCAGTTCCCCGATACGCAGCCCGCAGGAACGTTGCAGCCGCAGGGCTGCAGCGGCAAGTTCATTTCCCGCAGACCCGGTGAGGACCTGGGTGAGGCGCCTGTCGATATCTACGGGCAGGTAACGGGGCAATATTTGCGGGAGCTTGGGAATGTCGTCACGGAACAGCAGCTTGCGCGGCGGCGCTTCGGGCCAGTCCCACTCGGTGATGTCGGTCAGGAACCCCATCAGCGCGAGCACCCGCCGCGACCGGTCAGCGACGGTGATTGTCTCACCATTTTTGGCGTTGACGGCATCGACCATGCTGGTCAGGTAAGGCTCGATGTGCTTGCGTCGATCGAGGGCAGCGACGGAGTCAAGATCCGGGTCGATGCCGGCCAGGAACTCACCGAAGTGCTTGAGCCGGGTCGCGATCGTTGACACGGTCTTCGGCCGGCAGGTCGCGCGCTTGCGGTCCAGGTAGGCGATCATCGCCGTCCGGATCGGCGGACGCACCTGGGCCAGCCGCTCGGCGAACGGGACCGGGCCGCCAGCGCGGGGAAGTTCATCAACAACGCCGAGGTGGAACAGCACCCGCTGGGCGTTGCTTACCGCCGCCAGGTAGTGGCTGTGGCCCTTGCCGGTGCGCTTCTGCCTGTCCCGGCAGGCCGCGGTGAACTCGGCCAGATCGGCCAGGGTGAGCTGTTCCAGGCGCCGTCCGGTTTGGATGAGGAGCCTTACCGGCACCTGGGAGCCGGTGGCGAACCGGACCCGTTCGGTGAATCCCAGGTCGGCGGCTGCGGTCATGAACCGGTCAAGGTCCGCTGCCAGAGGGGAGTCTTGGACCTCGCGCCAGATGCTGGAGAGCTTGCGTTCAAGCAGGTAGTCATAACCAGGCCGCAGGCCTTGGTGCAGCATCAGGAACGTGATGATCGGCCGGGTCGCTGACCCGGCCGACAAGCGAACCTGCAGCGGCTCGGCCGCCCATTGCCGGGGGTCCGGCCACCGCTTGAAGAACGTCCGGGCCGCTGTTGAGTATGCGGTGTTTCCCCGACCTGTCCGACTCAGATAGTCGAGGTAAGCGGCGTGCGGGTCACTGCTGGGAACGGATGCGATCGCGAGCGGCATCGAACTCTGCTTTCACGTGGGCCGGAGCCAGATGGATGTAGCGGGCCGTGGTGTCGACGTGGGCATGCCCGAGCAAGGCCTGCATCACCGCCAGATCGACGCCCGCCTCGGCCAGCGCGGTCCCGAACGTGTGCCGTAAAGCGTGCGGGTGACCGCCAACGATTCCAGTCACGCCGCGGTGGTAGCGGAAGACCGTGCGCAGCCCGGCCGCGGTCAACGGCTGGCCACGGTTCGGCCCCTTGGCCACGAGAAACAGGCGTGTGCTGCCGGATTCGGGCCGCTCGGCCAGCAGATACACCTGGATGACGGAAGCAACGTCCGCGTCAAGCGGCACCCGCCTCTCCCGCTGTCCCTTGCCGAGCACCTGCAGCCACCGGCCGCCGATATCGACGTCCGCGACGTCCAGGGCCAGCACCTCGGCCGAACGCAACCCGCAATAGAGCATCAAGCCCGCGATCGCCCGGTCACGCCAAGTGTGAAAACTGGCCAGTAACTCGGCCGCGTCAGGCTGGGACAACGCCTTGGGCAGCCGGCGGGGTTCGCGCAGCCGAAGCGAGGAACGGTTCTTTGGCCGCCGGACCGTATGCGCCAGCATCCCACTCCGCTCACCGGATGCGACCCAACGCGCTTCCCGGCCCTTGGGGACCGGGTTCTTCATCTCCGGGTCACGCATCGCGGCGAAGGCGAACAAACCTGAGATCGCGGCCAGCCGACGGTTGATCGTCGTCGCGGCGTACTGATCCAACCGGCGCCCCGACAGCCTGATCACATTCGGTCCCGCCCTGCCCGGGACCTGGGCATCGCGGCAGGCACGCAGGAACCGAAGCAGCACCTCCGTGCTCACCTCGGCCAGCGGATGCCCGGCGAGCAGAAGCCACCGGCAGAACGCCAGCAGGTCATACCCGTAGGAACGCACCGTCTTGGGCGAGTAGTTCCTGTCCGTCAGATACGCAAGGTACTCATCCACGAGCTTGAACTGGGGCGCATCCTGACCGGCCAACGCCCAGCTACCGTCACGCTCCTCAAGCCAAAGACCGAAATCGCTGTTCATGAAGAACAGGTGTACCAGCAGTGATCCAGCTCACAAGGAAAGTCCCATGGCATGGCGTGTCGCCGACCTGCAGAAACGACCGCATTAGCCGGTTAAGAGGGA
>NZ_JBYSXD010000094.1:0-3406 GCF_058781865.1 Arthrobacter sp. FW306-1B-F12A | reverse complement strand
AGCTCAGGCCGGGGCCCTCGCCGGCGTGGCCCCACGGCCAGGGAACCCTGGCGGCGTGGGCCCAGCATTTGTTGTCGTTTTGGGCCTCCAAAACGACATCTACTGCGAGCTAGTTGGGTGGGCCGGGCACGCAAACGCCTAGCGGCTGAAACGCAAGGTCACCAGCTGGAACGGGCGCAGGGTCAGTTCGGCAGCTCCCACTCCGGGCTTCACTCCGGGAGCCTCGACGGGACGTTCCAACAGGTCCACGGATTGCACCATCCGGGATTCGAAGTTGGCTGTGATGAGGCCCGTGGAGCGTTCTCCCAGAGATTCGTAAAGCCGCACGATGACGTCTCCGGAGCCGTCCTCGGCAAGCTTGACGGCTTCGATGACCAGCGCTTGGTTGAACACCGTTAAAAGCGGCTCAACGGGGTTCGCCCCTGCCAGCAACCTCGGTTTGAGGTTGGTCCGATAGCCTTCTTCGACGGCCCCGCCGATGCTGGCGCCGGGCCGGATGCTCAGATCCAGGACGTGAACCCCAAGGTCGGCTTGGGGGTCCGGGAACTTGGGCGCCCGCAGCAGTGACACACGCACATTGGTGGTGGTCCCGCCGTCGTCACGGATGGTCCGGGTGACGTCGTGCCCGTAACTTGAGGCATTGGAGATTGCGACTCCGTAACCCGGCTCCGCCACGTGGATCCAGCGGTGGGCGCAGAATTCGAACTTGGCGGCTTCCCAGGACGTGTTCGTGTGCGTAGCCCGGAAGACATGCCCGAATTGGGTCTCCGAGGCGGAACGGTCCGCACGGACATCCAGCGGGAAACCGATCTTGAGCAGTTTCTCGTGTTCCTGCCAGTCCACCGTGGTGGAAATGCCGAGGGATTCCGCGCCCGCTTCGAGGGAAATGCGCTGCGTGATGGTGGAGGAGCCCACCGTCCGCTCCACCACGACGACGACGTCCCAGCCTGCACGTTCCAGCGTCACCGATCGCGCGTCGACCACCGGGACGACGTTCCGGCGATAGAACTCGTCGATGTCCCAGGCATCCCATTCGTTCGGCGTATCCCGGTGGAGCTCAAGGTGGTTGCCGAACGTCCCGGGCGCAATGGCTTCCCGGCCCGTTGCGTAATCGGAGAGGGAGGTCAGCAATCCATTGGCGTCCAGCACCGCCCGGATGATGCCGTTGTCCAAAACATAACCGCCGGCGCGCTCTGTGACACTGACTGGACTATCCGAGTGGACCGGTTCGGCAGCCGCGAGCGCCGGAACACCATTGCGCTCGTGCGGCGCGGCATTGAGCAGGAACGTGGTGTCTCCCTCGCCCAGAACGGCGGACGCGGCCCCCGCAATGATGCCTTCGAGCTCCCGGGCGATCGCGGCATAGTTCCGCTCCGCATCCTGGTGGACCCACGCGATGGAACTGCCCGGCAGGATGTCGTGGAACTGCTGCAGGAGTACAAGCCGCCACAACCGCTTGAGGTCCGCCGCGGGATAGGTGAACGAACCCGCAGTCCGTACTGCCGCCGTCGAGCACCAAAGCTCGGCCTCGCGCAGCAGGTGTTCCGAGCGGCGGTTGCCTTGTTTGGTATTGGCCTGGCTCGTGTACGTCCCCCTGTGCAGCTCAAGGTACATCTCCCCTACCCAGACCGGGAGGTTGTGGTACTCGGCCTCGGCCTGGGTGAAGAACTCCTTCGCGGTTCCCATGCGCACCTTCGGCGAGCCTTCGAGGTCCGCCGTCCGGTGGGCGGCGGCAACCATTTCGCGCGTGGGCCCGCCACCGCCGTCGCCGTAACCGAAGGGGACCAGCGAAATGGTACCGCGGCCATGCTCCCGGTAGTTGCGCTGGGCATGGGCCAGTTCGCGGCCGTGGAGCTCTGAGTTGTAGGTGTCCACGGGCGGGAAGTGGGTGAAAAGCCGCGTGCCGTCGATGCCCTCCCAGTTGAAGGTGTGGTGCGGCATCTTGTTGACTTGGTTCCAGGAGATCTTCTGGGTCAGGAACCACCGGGAACCAGCGGACTTGACGATCTGCGGGAGGGCCCCGGAATATCCGAAGGAGTCAGGCAGCCAGGCCTCCTGGCAGTCGATCCCGAACTCCTGCAGGAAGAAGCTCTTGCCCTCGACGAATTGGCGGGCCATTGCCTCGCCACCGGGCATATTGGTGTCGGATTCCACCCACATGCCGCCAACCGGCACGAATTGCCCGGCCTTCACCTTCTCCCGGATCCGGATGAACAGCTCAGGATAGAACTCCTTCATCCATGCCAATTGCTGCGCCGAGGAGCAGGAGAAGACGAAATCGGGGTTCTCATCCATGAGGGCGACAACGTTGGAGAAGGTGCGGGCGCATTTGCGGATGGTTTCCCGGACCGGCCATAGCCAGGCCGAGTCAATATGGGCGTGGCCAGTGGCCAGAAGTTCGTGGGCCGAGGCGTAAGCGGGCCGGCTCAAGACCTCGGCGAGGGCTTCCCTGCCGGCGGCTGCGGTACCGGCAACATCGTCCGGGTCCATGATGTCCAGCATGCGCTCGAAGGCGCGGAGGATCTCATGTCGCCGCGGCAGTTCGAAGGGCAGTTCGTGCATCAGCCCGCTAAGGGTCCAGATGTCCTGGTGGAGCTCCCAGACCACCTCGTTGAGTTCGGCGATGGCTATGCGTCCGAGCCGGTAGCGGGGCTCGTCTCCGGAGGTGGACTTGTCCCCGAGCGGGGTTGCCGCGAAGGTCCAGCTTTGGCTGAGATCCGGATTGGCCGCGGCTTCCACGTAGAAGTCCACCGAGAGTCCGCCACCCAGAAGCTTCAGCGGGACATGCTGGTTGCGCGGAGAGATGGCCTTGATGATGGTGCCGTCCGGGCGCCAGGCGATGCCCTCGCACTGGAATCCGGGTGCGTCGATGCTGAACCCGAGATCGACGACGATCTCGACCGTGGTGCCATCGGCGACTCCCCACCCCTCCGGGACCTCGCCCCGAAGCCGCAGCCACTTGGTGCTCCAGGCCTTGCCCCAGGCGGCACCGTGTTCCTGGGGTTCAAAGACCTGGCGGAGTGCTTCCGAGACCGGAACCGGCTCCCCCGGGGCATCCCAGCCGCTCAGTTCAAGAGGCAGCGCACGGCCATAGATGGCGGGGGCTATCCGCTCCCGGACAAAACGTTCGAGCCGCTTCTCAGTGATCCGGCGGTCGTCGTGCAATTGAAGTCCCCTTTGGCGGTGGGCTAGGTTGATTGCTTCCTTACCGTTATGAGCAGCCTAGTAGGCAGGTCACTGTCCGGAGGAACCAGATTCCATTCGATGGATAAAATCTACGTCTTTCCCGAACAATAGCCAAGTGATTGGCGGCTATCCCTGCAGGTCCCTATTCCCCGCCGGCTCCCAGCCTTCGCAAGCTCAGGCCGGGGCCCTCGCCGGCGTGGGCCCCCCCCCCGCGCCCCCC
>NZ_JBYSXD010000093.1:0-3731 GCF_058781865.1 Arthrobacter sp. FW306-1B-F12A | reverse complement strand
GCGGGCGTCCCACGAAAACCCTTTATTACTGAGCGGGCATCCGGGGCATCCAACCCCGGCCCACCCATGACCCGGTTACCGCGAACCCCCGCTCACCTATGGACCCGAAATCCCAAACCCCGGCTCACATACGCACCCTCCGAGAGCAGGTCGGAGTCGACCCTTACAATGTCAGGATGAGTAGCATGCAACAGGTTACTCCCGGAGTGTCGCTGACAGCGCAGGCCACAGAGATGCTGCGGGCGGCAATCACGTCCGGTGAGATGACGCCCGGGGAGCACTATTCCGCGATCGGACTAGCCGAAAGACTCGGCGTGTCCAGAACGCCGGTACGTGAGGCCCTGCAGCTGCTCGAAAAGGAGGGCATTGTCCGGATCGAGAAGAACCGCGGCGTCCGCGTGCTCCAGATTTCACTTGATGAGATTGTGCAGATCTTCCAGATCCGAATTCTTCTTGAGCCCCCGGCAGCGGCTAGGGCCGCCGAGGTCATCACCAAGGACGACTTGGAGCATTTCCGGTTGTTGCACGGGCGGATCCTGGACGCTGCGGCCGGCGAGGACGGTCCCGGCACCCTGCAGGCGGACAAGGAATTCCATCTGTTCCTCATGGGTTTGGCGGGTAATCCCCGCCTAACGACCCTGGACGGCGAGCTCCGCAATCTCGTTCTCGCGCAAGGGTTGGTGACCATCCCTTCAATCCGAAGCAGCCAGGACTTGGCGGACGACCGTCGAGGCATTCTCGAGGCATTGGAGCGAAAGGACCCGCAGGCTGCATCGGCCGCGGTTCGAGAACATGTCACCCGTACCGCCCGGCTTCTCATTACGGGCGTTTGCGCGAAGACGCCGGGGCTGTCCTCTGATGCCTATCTGGCGAAGCTGGATCAGCTGACGAAACTCCGCGGCTGACTCCAATACGGCGAGGAATTGTTTACAAGCTGAAGACAATCCCTTACAGTTGCATGCAACATACAACTATCGAGGGAGATGGTCGTGGAATCCACAGCGGACAGCCGAAGCGGTCTGCCTCAGCCCTTGGCTGGAATACGGATCGCGGACTTTTCGCGGGTTCTAGCCGGACCGCTGTGCTCCATGATGCTGGCCGATTACGGTGCGGACGTTATCAAGATAGAGAGTCCTGCCGGCGACGATACCCGGGCCTGGGTCCCACCTATGGACATCGACGGCACCGGCACCTATTTTGCAAGCGTCAACCGGAACAAGAGATCAGTGGTAGCCGATCTCAAGTCCGATGAGGGATTGAGCTATGCCCGAGCGCTCGTGGCCGGCTGCGACGTCGTTATCGAAAACTTCCGCCCGGGAGTTATGGCGAAATTCGGGCTGGATTATCAGACCGTCTCCGAGAGCCGGCCGGATATTGTCTACTGTTCGATCTCTGGCTTCGGGGCTGGCGCCGGCGCGGATCTGCCTGGCTATGACCTGCTCGTGCAGGCACTTGGCGGTCTGATGAGTATTACCGGCCAAGCGGACGGAGAACCCAGCAAGGTGGGGGTTGCCCTGGTTGATGTCCTCACGGGACAGAATGCCCTGGCAGGGATCCTGATGGCCTTGCGGGTGCGCGATGCCTCAGGGACCGGCCAGCAGGTGCAGATCAACCTCTTTTCCTCGCTCCTGGCAGCCCTGGTCAACCAAGCCACGGCCACTTTGGCCACGGGCTGTTCGCCTGCCCGGCTAGGTAATGCACACCCCAGCATTGCCCCTTATGAGACATTCCGCACTGGCGGCGGCACGCTCGCTATCGCGGTCGGTAACGACCGGCAATTTGCGGCCCTTGCGTCAGTTCTGGGACTCGAGGGATTGCCCGAGCAAGCGAGGTTCTTCACTAACGAATGCCGTGTAGCGTCCCGAGAGGAGCTGCGGATTGTGATCGAGACTGCGCTCGATGCTGACACTGCTGCGAATTGGCAACGGAAATTGCTCGCCGCCGGTGTTCCTGCGGGGAGGGTCAACAGCGTCGGCGAGGCTTTCGAACTGGCAGAGCGCCTGGGGCTGGAACCGTCGATCATTGTCACTGACCCCGCCACAGGTCGCAGCTCCCGGCAGTTGACCAACCCGATCCGGCTGTCCGCGTCGGCGCCGAGCTACAGGCAAATTCCCCCGGACATTGGCGAGCACCAAGGGTCTACCTTCGCAGTCCGACCTCCAAACACATCCGCGAAAGGCACATAGATGTCCGATATCAGCGATCTGATTGACTTTGATTCCCTCCTCAGCGCGGATGAGCGTGCACTGCGCGATTCGGTGCGGGCCTTCGTGGATAGCGAAGTCAGGCCACACATCGCAACTTGGTATGAAAGGGCCGTTTTCCCGCTGGAACTTGTCCCTGAACTGGCCAAGATGGGCCTGCTCGGCATGCACCTGAAGGGTTACGGCTGCGCCGGCCGATCCGCCGTCGAATACGGCCTGACCGGAGCGGAACTTGAGGCTGGCGATTCCGGGCTGCGGACCTTCGTCTCGGTGCAGGGCTCACTGGCGATGAGCGCCATCTACAAGCACGGTTCGGATGAACAGAAAGCCGAATGGCTGCCTGCGATGGCCGCGGGGGAAGCGATCGGCTGCTTCGGGCTGACGGAACCGACGGCGGGGTCGGATCCGGGTGGCATGACTACCTTTGCGCACCGCGACGGAGGCGACTGGATCCTCAACGGATCAAAACGCTGGATCGGCCTAGCGTCGGTCGCCAAAGTCGCCATCATCTGGGCCCAGACCGACGGCGGCGTCCGCGGCTTTGTAGTCCCAACCGAGACACCTGGATTCACGGCGACGCCGATCGAGCCTAAGCTCTCCATGCGGGCCTCCATCCAATGCGACATCGAATTGTCCAACATGCGACTACCCGAAAGCGCAATGCTGCCAAACGTCGTCGGGCTCAAAGGGCCCTTCTCATGCCTGAACGAAGCCCGCTACGGGATCATCTGGGGCGCCATGGGCGCTGCTCGCGATGCGTTCGAGGTAGCCCTCGATTACTCCAAGGGCCGCCTGCAGTTCGGCAGGCCGCTGGCCGGCTACCAGCTGACCCAGCAGAAGTTGGTTGATATGGCCCTGGAGATCAATAAGGGATTCCTCCTGGCCTTGCACCTTGGGCGCAAGAAGGACGCCGGCACATTGCAGCCGGACCAGATTTCGGTGGGCAAATTGAACAACTGCCGCGAGGCCATCAAGATTGCCCGCGAAGCCCGCACAATCCTTGGCGGCAACGGAATAACGCTGGACCACTCACCCTTGCGGCATGCCAACAACCTGGAATCCGTTCGCACGTATGAAGGCACCGACGAAGTCCATACCCTGATCTTGGGTAGCAAGCTCACTGGTATCGCCGCGTTCCGTTAGGGGCCCGACGCCGGAACCCGCGTTCCGCCGTCGACGTCGCCGCGGCGGTCCGATCGGGCGCTGTGGATCCCTCTGAGGTGCGGGGTACGGCGGGGCGTCAGTGCTGGATTTGCGCGCGGCACAGAAGCCGTGTAATGTCTTCTAAGTCGCCGCGAGGGAGACAGCCTAGAGCTGGGAACCACGGGTGGCCAACCCCTTCGAATTGAGCCTAAAACGGCTGGTGCTTCGTGCGCCGCAATTTGAGGGAAATTCGAATTGTAATCGTGAAATTGGTTGAGATACTGATTTGCAAAGCGATGGTGGTTCGGGTAAGTTTGGAAAGTTGCTCCGGAGCGAGTCTGGGCCCTTTGGTGGGTGTGGGTGGTGCCGGGTGTGTCTGTTGTT
>NZ_JBYSXD010000092.1:0-3755 GCF_058781865.1 Arthrobacter sp. FW306-1B-F12A | reverse complement strand
ACGGCAAGGTCCAGATCAGCAGACCTAAGCACGGTCCCCTCATCCCTGCCCACAAGATTCACGCCAGATCCCTCCCAAATCAATTTACCCCTCCTATCGAATGTATTCGATTCTTTCTCTCGCGTCCATAGTATCGACGCTATCGAGTTTCCAGCCTCACCAGCTCGAGACCGAAGGGAAGTGCGACGGCGCTCGAGCTGCGCCACCAAGCCGAGCGCGAGTGAGAGGCAGGCAAAACACTTCCACTCACGGATCTCCCGGCCGCTCCGCTTTAGGCGGTGGGTCGCCGAAAGCGATGTGATTGTTGACACACATCGTTCATCCAGAGTACTTTATCGAAAAAGATCGATGTTATCTGACTGGCGAACTTAACCCATTCGATGAGAAACGATTGCCTGTGTCTGCCGACATGTGCGTCCAAACCTCGCAAACCAACAGGAAGAAGCCACCCCAAAATGAAGAACCATGAATGGTCGCGCCGATCGGTTTTGGCTGGCTCGACTTTGATTGCAGCCGCCGGCCTCGCAACACCGCTGCTCGCGTCATGCGCTGGGCCAAGCTCAAGCAGCACCGGCAGCGCGGGGAGCTCCCTTGACCGACTGAGGAAACAGGGATTTGTCAACGTGGGCGTCTTCGGCTCGCAGGTGTATGGGTACACCGACAAGAGTGGCCGCGTTACCGGTGAAGGGCCAGAGGTTGCCCGTGCTGTCTTCGCGAAGCTCGGGGTGGCCGAAATCCGGGCCACCCAGATGTCCTTCGATCAGCTCATTCCTGCCCTGAGTGCCGGTCAGTTCGATGTGGCGTGCGCGGGAATGTATATCACGCCCGCGCGCTGCAAGAACGCTCTATTCTCCCGCCCTGACTTCACTGTGAACGAAGGGATGATCGTACCCAAAGGCAATCCGCTGAATGTCAAGACGCTGGAAGACATTGCCAACAAGAATGTGAAGGCCACGATGGCAGCGTCAAGTGTCGAGAGGGGCTATGGCCTCAGTGCAGGCATCAAAGCAGAGAACATCATCTCTTATGAATCCGGCCAAGCCATGCTTGAGGCGGTGGCAGCGGGACGCGTCTATGCGGCCGTCATGAGCGACCTCAGCACGAGGGATCTAGTGAAGCAGAACCCCGGCGCGACAGTCGAGATAGCTGCAGTATTTCGTCCGGCCGTCAATGGCAAACCGGTGAATACCGCTGCCGGTTTCGTGTTTCGTCAGGACGCCCAACAACTCGTGGACGAGTTCAACCGGGAGCTCGGCGCACTCCAGAACAGCGGCGAGTGGCTCAAGATCGTGGAACCGTTCGGCTTTACCAAGGAAAACCTGCCTGCGAATGGCCTGACGACCCAGCAGCTCTGCTCGGCAACGTGAACGGGCGTCCGTCATGAATGACATTGGTTACTTCTTTGTCGTCCTGCTCAGGGGGATGATTCCCACCGTGGAGCTCTTCGTGCTTGGCGGTGCGTTGGGCACCGTGCTCGCGTTCGTTGTCGGTCTAGCAATGCTCCACCGCGCGGTGGCTGTGCGGTTCATGGCCAGAGCCTATGTGGAGGGCTGGCGTGGAACTTCCGAGGTAGTGCAGTTGTTCTGGATGTACTTTGCTGTGCCGATCCTCGTCGGGTTCCAGCTTGTGCCGCTCTGGGCCGGGATCCTGGTCCTTGGACTTAACAGCGGTGCCTACGGTGCGGAGATCGTGCGAGGAGCCGTCCAGTCGGTGGACCGGGCCCAGTTCGAGGGGGCTGTGGCGTTGAACCTGACCCGGATCCAGCGCATGACCAGGGTCATCCTGCCGCAGGCGATACCCGAGATGATCCCATCGTTCAACAACCTCTACATCTCAGTCCTGAAAGGCACATCGCTCGCCTCACTCATCAACATCAATGAGATCACTTATCAGGCCAACCAAGTGCTGCTGACAAGCTTTCCCGGGCAGACGCTGGTGATCTTCCTCATGATGCTGGCTATGTATCTCGCACTGGCCGCCATCATCACCGCGGCCATGCGGCTCCTCGAACGCGGTGCTGCACGGATGCTCGGCAAGAGCCCGCAACAAGGTCGCACAACCAACGCCAAACGTGCGCTATCAATCACCGGAGTTTCCCGATGAACGCGAATGCATGGGACTGGGATTTCGCCGCCAGTATTATGCCGGGCCTACTGAACGGGCTTCTAGTGACCATGCAAGCCACAGTTCTTGGCTCGGTTCTAGCCTTCGTCCTCGGACTTGTCTTGGCCCTGCTCCGCTACTCCCCTGTCCGTGTCGTGAGGGCGGCAGTGTGGGCATTCATTGAGGTCGTCCGCAGTACGCCATTGCTCATCCAGCTCTATCTTTGGTTCTTCGTCCTTCCCCAATTCGGGATCGCGCTGGATTCACTTACCGCAGGAGTTCTAGGACTTGGCGTGCACTACGCCACCTACACCGCCGAGGTCTACCGAGCCGGCGTCGACGCCGTCCCCACGGGCCAGTGGGAGGCTGCGCGCGCGCTCAACCTTCCACGCCCACGCACGTGGATCGGCGTTGTGCTGCCGCAGGCGATTCCACGGATGGTTCCAGCGCTTGGCAACTATGCCATCGGGATGTTCAAGGAGTCGCCACTGCTGCTGACGATCGGGGTCCTCGATGTTCTCGGCCAAGCCAAACTCGCCGGCGCCGAGGTCTACAGGTTCGTGGAACCGTACACCATAACCGGGCTTCTCTTTCTCGCGCTGAGTTACCCATGTTCAATCCTGATCAGGAGGTTGGAACGTCATGTTCTCCAGCACTAGGCACACCCAAGGCAACACTGAACAACCACAAGAGATCACATCCGCCGCCGGTATCGAGGCCAAACAGCCGATGGTGCGCTTCGACTCCGTGGAAAAGGCCTTCGGTCAGAACCTCGTCCTTAACAAGCTCAGCTTGGAGGTCGCGGACGGTGAAAAAATCGGCCTCATCGGCCCGAGTGGATCCGGAAAGACGACCATCCTGCGCATGCTCATGACATTGGTACAGCCAGACGCTGGGAAGATCTACGTTGACGGACAGCCGCTCTGGCACATGGAACGGAGTGAAACCTCAAGGCCCGCCGACGAACGCCATCTCCGCCAGATGCGGATGAAGATAGGCATGGTCTTCCAGCAGTTCAACCTGTTCCCGCACATGACTATCCTGCGCAACATCGCGGAGGCGCCCATGCGCGTACTCGGGCTTTCCCGTGAGGAGGCCGAAGAACGGGCACGCCGCCTCTTGGACCAGGTCGGCTTGGCACACAAGGCTGACTCCCGACCCAGTCAATTATCCGGTGGGCAGCAGCAACGGGTGGCCATCGCCCGGGCCATCGCGATGCGCCCCAAAGTGATGCTCTTCGACGAGGTCACCTCGGCCCTCGATCCGGAACTGGTCACCGAGGTGCACGCGGTGCTGCGCGATCTCGCCACTGAGACGGGTATGACGATGCTACTCGTCACGCACGAGATGAACTTTGCCCGCGACATCGCGGACCGGGTGCTCATGTTCGACCAGGGCCAGATCGTCGAGAGCGGCGTCCCGGACCGCATCTTCACAGCACCGGAGAACGAGCGTACCAAGACCTTCCTCCGGGCCGTGCTCGAAGCGACGTGACGACAGCAAGTCCCAGCCCGATGACGCTCGTAGGAGCTCAGGCTGCCGTGCCTTGAACGGTCGGCGGGCGGGGCTGGGTTGGAGAGGAATTCACGCACCGTCGCCGGGGCTGCACGGGGCTGCACGGGGCTGCACGGGGCTGCACGGGGCCCTGGGGG
>NZ_JBYSXD010000091.1:0-3944 GCF_058781865.1 Arthrobacter sp. FW306-1B-F12A | reverse complement strand
CCACTTGCCCCTCCGCCGCCCAACTGGCTCGCATTTGTTGTCATTTTGAGCCCTCAGAACGAGTCAGTTGGGTCGCCCGGCACCCATGCGCTGCCTGGCGGTGTTGGTGCCCGGACCGACAGGGACATGCGAGGTGGCTTTGGCCAGGCCAAACTGCGGCATGCCGTTGTAGACCACCTCGATTCCCGACGCCGGCACCTGGTAGGTTTCGTGCCACACGCCGATGTCGCCGCTTCCCGCGACTTCCTTCATGAAGCGTCGCCAGGGCGCCAAGTGCGGCGAGTCCCTGTCCGCCGCGAAGCGCCTGAGATGCTCGGGGCTCTCCCAATAGCTGAGCAGAATGGTGGTGCGCCCGAACCACTGTTCGCACCCGAGCAGTCCGGACTCGGGATGCGTTGCGAGATGGCGGAGCATGGTGGGCATTGACGATGCCACTCGCGCCACTTTGCCGATCTTCCACCAACGGTTGGCCCGCATTCCGATAAGGAATACGGTCACCGATTCGCGCCCGGTGTCGGCCGTGAAGCGCCCCGGGAAGATTTCCTGTGCCATGCGAATCCTTCGGTCTGGGAACGGTAGCTCAAGTTCCGCTCGTCGAGTTTCATAACGTCGTTACGAAACAATGTTATGAAACACTTGGAGGCATGGCAAGACCCATCGTTCATGACCAGCTCGTCCGGCAGCGGCTTCTTCAGGTAACGGCCGAACTCGTTGACCGGCACGGCCCTGCGCGAGTCACGCTCCGCGACGTTGCCGCAGCCGCCCAGACCTCAACCACGGCGGTCTACTCACTCTTCGGCGGCAAGGCGCAGTTGCTGACGGCCGCCGTCGACGACGGATTCCGCTCGTTCGGCGACTCGCAACGGCTCGCCGAAAACGGAGGGCTCCGAGGCTTGGGCCTCGCCTACCGTTCCTGGGCACTTGAACATCCAGCCTTGTACCGGCTCATGTTTGGCGGCGCACTTGCCAGCTATGTGGACTGCAGCCCGACGCCGGCAGTCGCCTCGGAAGCGATGCTTCCCCTGATGGAAGCGGTGACCGCCGCGCAGCAAGCGGGGACCGTTCGTGATGCCGAAACCGCGACGATCGCCATGTCCATCTGGGGACAGGTCCACGGACTGGTGAGCCTGGAACTTGCGAACATGGACGAGCCCGGAACCGATTGGGAAGGGATCTACGCCGCCGCGTTGGATGCCGTGGGACGCGGCTGGGCAGCCTGAGCCAGCTTCGCTTCCCTTGGCGGGCGGGTTAGGCGTACACCTTCTCCAGGAAGTCGCCCCAGGCCTTCGCGGTCAGTTCAGAATCGCCGCTGCCGCTGAAATCGTGCACCGTCATGCCCACGGGTGCTCCGAAGGAGTTCCGGCCAAAGAACCGGTAGAGCGTGTCCGCCGTCCGTAGGCCCAGGAAGTGCTGGTTGGAGAAGTCGAGCTCTCCGCTCAGCCGCCCCACGCCGTCGACGTCCACCTCAACCGCGGAACCCCCTGCAACACCGTCCACGCCGAGGGCCTTCTTCAGTTGCACGAAACCGTCGGGGGTCTGCGAGGCCGCCGGGCCCTGGACGTCCGTGAAGACCACGGGCTTGCCGTCGAAGTACTGAAGGTACTGGCCCAGGGTGTGCAGGTAGAACTCGGTGTGCTTGCTGGCGCCGTCGTACTGTTCCTCCCAGTTGTCCGCGAAGATGCCGCTGTGGACGTAGTGCAGCTTGGCCCGGCCGCCGTCGAGCGGTTCGAGCACGTGCTCCAACTGGTTGAACCAGCCGTCCGGCCCGTCCATCCGGGTCACAAGGTGGCTGGGATACTCGTCCACGGTTTTCACGGCCGGCCACTGATCGGTGGGAAACATCCAGGCCGAGGTGTCCTGGGTGACAGCCTGCCAGACCCGTTCAGGAGTGCCGGGCAGTTCGGTGTCGGCCACGATTTCGAATTCACGGTTGTCAGTCATTGTCCTGTTCCTTTTCTGGAGAGTGCTGCGTTGTCTTGAGTGCGGGATGAAGTACGACGACGAGCCGGTGCTTGCGTGCGCCGCTCACTGTTTCGGTCGAAGCGCCGGTACCGCCGTCGTGGTACTTGTCCACGAGCCGGGTCACCGCGACAGCGAGCTCCTCGGCAAATGCGGCACGGTCCGACGCCGACCGGAAGGTGATTTCGCCGTCGATCGCGAAGCTCGCAAGCTTCTTCTTGGCCGCGGCCGCGCCGGCTATCAGCTTGCCCATCTCCTGGACCGTCCGGGCCGCGAGGGCCAGGAGCCAGAAGGCGGAAAAGCGGTCCGAGAAGCGCCGAGGATCCGGCGCCACGGATGCAAGTGCGACCGGCGAGATCAGGTACGACGCCGCCGTCGCGCGCAAAACGCGTTCGGTGACGTTGCCCTTCTTCCGCTCCTCCACGAGTTCGACGAGTCCATGCCGCTCGAGGGCCTTGAGATGGTAGTTGACTTTCTGCCGGGGCAGGCCCACCTTGACCGCCAACTGCGTGGCGGAACCCGGCTCGACCAGTTCCTGCAGAATGCGGGTGCGGATCGGGTCCAGCGACGCTTCCGCCGCGGCGGGATCCTCGATCACTTCGATGTCCAACATGCTTCCATTCTGCCTACCGACAACTTTTATTGTCAAGAACTTTTTTCTCGTCGGAGACCTGGCCATAACCCCGGTAGAATGGACCGGTGATGCAATCCCCCCTTCCAGTGCGCGACGGCGTCAACGCCACCCGCCTGCGCCTCCCGGACGAGGGGCCCTGGGACACCGCGATGGACTACATGATGCACCGCTGGGGTCATATCGACCCCCAGGGCATCGAGGACAGGTTCGACGCCGGCGAAATCGTCGGCGAGGGCGGCGCGCCCCTTGATCGCCGCACCCCGCTCGAAGAACACACCTTCATTTGGTACTACCGCACGCTCCCGCCGGAGACTCGTATGCCGGTGGAGATCAACATCCTGCACCAGGACGAGCACCTTCTGGTCGTCGACAAGCCCCACTTCCTGCCCACCACTCCGGGCGGGACCTACATCCAGGAATCCGCACTCGTCCGTCTCCGGAACCAACTGGACCTGCCGGACCTCATCCCGATGCACCGGCTCGACCGCATGACTGCCGGGGTGTTGCTGCTCTCCACCAATCCGGAGACCCGCGGCAAGTACCAAGTGCTCTTCGAAAAACGGCAGGTGCAAAAGGAGTACGAGTGCATCTCCGCCGTGGCACCCGCCGCGGGCTTTCCCGCCGTCGAATTCCCCGCCGTCGTGCGCAATCGCATGACAAAATCCCGCAGCTACCTTCTCGCCGAGGTGATCGACGGCGAACCCAACGCGGAAACCCGCATTGAGCTGCTGAGAACGTTCGACGGCGGCGCCGCCCGCCGGGCGCTCTACCGGCTTGAGCCCCACACCGGCAAGACCCACCAGCTTCGCGTGCACATGGCTTCGCTCGGGCTGGGAATCGTGAACGACGCGTTCTATCCCGAACTCCTGGACAAGGCCCCGGACGACTACTCCAAGCCGCTGCAATTGCTCGCTCGCGGCATCCGCTTTGTCGACCCCATCAGCAAACAGTCCGTGGAATACCGGAGCCGTCTCGAGCTAGGCGAAGCCCACCCCGCCTGACCCTCCCCCCAAACCATCGCTCACATATGGCGCCCTTTCCCGGGACGCTCGCTCACCAATAACGGCTTTCCCCCAAACCATCGCTCACATATGACGGCCCTTCCCGGGACGCTCGCTCACCAAAAATGAGGAACATGTTCAGCTTGGGGTCGTACCCGAGCGAGCGTCCCGCCAAACACCCACATACCCGAGCGAGCGTCCCGCCAAACACCCACATATGTGAGCGAGCGTCCCGCCAAATACCCACATACCCGAGCGAGC
This sequence comes from Arthrobacter sp. FW306-1B-F12A, assembly GCF_058781865.1. Taxonomy (NCBI): domain Bacteria; kingdom Bacillati; phylum Actinomycetota; class Actinomycetes; order Micrococcales; family Micrococcaceae; genus Arthrobacter; species Arthrobacter sp. FW306-1B-F12A. Next base: position 89 of record NZ_JBYSXD010000091.1, on the reverse strand, counting down.
GTCGGGGACGGGGGGACTGCCCCGGCTTTTGTTGACTCGGGGTCTTAGGCCGCTGTGAGCGCGGTCCGGTTGATTGTTTCATATTCGAT
>NZ_JBYSXD010000090.1:0-4821 GCF_058781865.1 Arthrobacter sp. FW306-1B-F12A | reverse complement strand
TGCTCTACAGCCTGCGGCCCGAGACCGCAAAATCTCTTATCGATCGACTCACAGAGTTTTTCGACCTCGACTGAACCCAACAAATTCATCCGAAAGGAAATCATGTCCACGCAGCAAGATGCGCCTTCTCACACGTCGTGGTTCGACATCCCATATGCAGTCGATGGGGGCATCGGTACACGGGCCCATATTGGCATGCTGGTATTTGACACCGACCAGACCATCTCGCACGAGGCACGGGCGATGTTGAACATCCCAGGCATCGCAATTTACGAGAGCAGGCTTCGGGCGGACAAGAAGCCCGAAGATGATCTCAAAATTGATAAATTGGGGGCGATAGTTGATTTGATCGCCGAAGCCGTACCACTGATCAACAGTCTCCGTCGACCCGACGTGGTCGCGGTCGCCTGCACCTCCGCGGCGATGGTAGCCGGGCCACAGGAACTCGAACGCATTATCCAAACTGTTCATCCCAAGGCGAAAGTCACTGATCCGTTCACTGGGATCCTGACAGCTCTTCGATCCCTTGGGTCAGCACGCATCGGGTTTGTTTCACCATACCCTCACGACATCGCCCAAGAGATGATCCAAAGGCTCGAAGGAGCGGGCGTCCAAGTGCCGGCGGTGGGCACATTCCACAATGAAAACGGATTCATTGCCGCCGAGGCGCCGTTTATTTCCCCACAGACCATCTCGAAAGCCGTTCAGGAAATGGCGGACAACGTTGACATCGACACGATCGTTGTCGCCTGCACTCAAATGCGTGCCGCTGCGGTCCTCGAAGAACTCGAACAGCAAACAGGAAAAACTGTCATTTCATCCAATCAGGCCATGTGCTGGCACGCCCTGCGACTCGCCGGATACCACGACAAAGTTCCTGGCTGGGGAACCCTGTTTCAAACAGATCTCCAGACACCTGACAGAGGCTAGACCATGACAGCAAAGACCAGCCATGGGGAAACTGGCCAAAGAACAGCCCAGGCCGCCACTCCAGAGGAACTCGCGGCGAAGGAAACGGACAGCCCAAGTGATGCGTCTGTTGACCTTCCAGAGCGCATCGGGGAAACCTCGGAGACGTTTATCCAAGCGCAGGACGTACTTGAAATCCAAGCTGACCGCCGTTGGTTCCATATGCATCCGGAGCTGTCCGGCCGTGAATACCAAACGGCGGAAAGAATCGCCACCCGGCTCAAGGAAGCCGGGGTCGACGACATCACCCATATGGCAGAAACGGGGGTGTGCGCATGGATCCGCGGTTCCCTGCCGGGCAAGACCATACTCCTACGGGCGGACATGGACGCCTATCCCGTGGAGGAAGCGGACCGAGGACAAAGCTACCGTTCACAGGCTGAGGGAGCTCACCATGCCTGCGGACACGATGCCCACATGGCAATTCTGTTGGGTGTGGCGAGGGTTCTCGCAAGAACAAGAACCACGTTGAACGGCAATTACGTCCTCGTGTTCCAACCCGCAGAGGAATTCGGCGGAGGTGCTCGGCGGTGCATCGAGAGCCGCCCCTGGCCGGAGGACCTCGAACCTGACCATTCCCTGGGCCTGCATATCTGGAACGAACTACCCGTCGGAACGGTCGACGTAACAACTGGCGCGGTGATGTGCGGCGCAAAAAGTTTCGAAGTCACCTTCGAAGGGAATGGCGGTCATGCTGCCGAACCACACCTAACCAAGGACCCGATAGTGTGTGCCGCCGCCTTCGTCTCCGGGCTCCAAACCCTGGTCTCACGAGAGCTAGCCCCAACTGACGTCGGATTGGTGACCGTTGCACGGACCTCGGCCGGCACCTCCCAATACTCGCGCATTGCCGATCAGGCCTTCCTCGGGGGAACGATACGGGCCATGGAGCCCGACATCCTAAGGACACTCAGTACGCGGGTACGGGAGTTTGCCTCCGCTACCGGCGCCGCCTTCGGACTTCGTACATCAGTATCAGTGTCCAGCGGTGGCTACCCTCCGTGCACAAACGATCCCGCTGTCTCCCAGCTAGTAAGTTCAACCGCAGCCGGAACAATCGGTCCAGACAACGTCTCGACCGGTTTCCGCACCTGCGGCTCCGACGATATGTCCGAATTCCTGCAGCGTTATCCCGGCTGCTACTTCTTCCTCGGCGGCCGTGGACTGGAGCAGGACTCCACCTCACGAGCACATACACCAGCCTTCGATTTCGATGAGCGCGCACTCGAGACCGGAGCCAAAGTCCTAGCGGCATCAGCCCTATCTTTAGCCACTCAGAAAAGGAAAGATAAATGGTAACAACAAACGAGGAAGCCCCCAACCAGGTCGTGCCTTACGACACTGATCGAATGAGGGCCATTCCTGTTCAAACAGCAAAACGCGAACTCAACGGGGAATGCCGCCAGCGGCTGGCACGCCTACGGGAGCAGATGACGATCCAAGGGCTAGGCGCCGTCGTAATAACCAACCCGGAAAACATGCTCTACTACACCGGCTATTACACCAAGGCCGGTCACGCCTCACAGTTTCTCCTCATCGATGCCGACCGGACGATTGTCGCAACTAGGGGCTCAGAGATTGCCAACGTCGCCCGGTCGGTGGACGCCGGCGCTCTAATCGATGATTGCATTTGTTACGCCGAGGAAGTCCCCCCGCTCGATGCCTTACGCTCAATGTTGCGCGGCAAGGAGGGGACAAAAGTTGGAGTCGAACTTAAGAGCCGATGGTTTCAGACCTCTTATTACCTGGCTATGGAAGCTGTCCTCGGCCGGGACCGGTTGATTGACGCTTCCGAGCTGCTGGTGGCACCTCGTCGAAAAAAGTCAGACGTCGAATTGAAAGCAATGCGCCGTGCCGGACGAATCACGGCGGATACAATGAACGAGACACTTGCCGCGATCGAACCCGGCGTCACGGATTACAGCTTGGCGGGCACGGCGCTCAATGCAGCCATTCGACGAGGGTCGGAGTGGTCCGCCACGTGGCCGAACATCGGTGTCGGGCCAGTCAGCGGAGTTGGACACGGATCATGGAGCAACATCCAAGTGTCCGCCGGTGACACGGTAGCAGTTGAACTAGGCGGCGTCATTGACCGCTACCACGCCCCAGCTTGCCGTACGGCACTCGTGGGACCAGTCGCCTCAGATGTCGCCCGAGCGGCTGAAGTGCTCCTCGATGCCGCTGCTGCTGGCCTTGAGGTCGTACGCGGCGGAGTTGACGCCCGCCGAGTCTACAACGCATTCTTTGACGTTCTGAAGGTCGGCAGGGTCGCAGACATCCTCGCTTACAAGTGCTACGGCTACATGACAGGCATAGGATTTCCGCCCACGTGGGCGCATGAGCTGGGCCAGTCAATTACCGCGGACAACGAATTCCAGCTGGAGCCGGGCATGACTTTCCACATGCTGGGGTTCCTCCAGATTCCAAACCAATGGGGCATTGGTCACAGCGACACAATCGCCGTAACCGAAACAGGATACGAAACGCTGACCCCCGGACTGCCGTACGAACCGATCTACCGCTAGAAGGAAGGCGACGACGTGTCGTCGCCTTCCTTTCTGCCGTGGCATTGACGAGTAGGGTCGAAGTCCAGTCAAGCCGATAGGCAGGACTGGCTGCAGACTTCGGTTCACGTCCTCGTGAAGAATGAACACATGTTCACCGGGATTGGCGCCGGGTCCCCTACGCCTCCCCAGCCGACATTGAAAAGAATTGCTACCGAACCTGGGGGAACTCTGCTCGAGGGCAGTGGAGCAAAGGATCGAAAGACGATTAATTACGATCGTTTGAGCATGCAGAGCCTACTGACGCTCTTCAGTATGCCAGCCTCCCAAAACGGCAGTCTGCGGCACTTAAAAGTACGCCATCCGGGCGCTCTGAATGGTTAGCCGATATCGATTGGCACTTAGCCATCGGAATCGTAGCGCGACCATGTAGCTGAAGGACCACACGTGCTCGCCGCATTATTCACCCTACGTCGTAAAGCCACCTGATTGGATTCAAGTTTCCCTTTCATCGTCAAGCCTAAGGATGCGCCAAGATGCCGACCAGAGCCACCACCTCGTCCCAAATTGAAAACCGACTCAACGAACTCGGAATACACCTCCCGCAAGTCGCAGCTCCCGTTGCCGCCTACGTTCCCGCCGTCATCAGCGGGGACCACGTGTACACCTCCGGGCAGCTGCCCCTGATCGACGGAAAACTGCCCACCACCGGCAAGGTCGGCACTTCTGTCACCCCTGATCAGGCCAAAGAGCAAGCAGCAATTTGCACCCTAAATGCCCTTGCCGCCATCAAGAAACAGATCGGAAGCCTCGATCGGATCACACAGATCGTCAAATTAGTGGGCTTCGTCGCTTCAAGCCCAGGCTTCACTCAACAGCCAGCCGTGGTGAATGGTGCCTCCGAACTGATCGGCCAAGTTTTCGGTTCATCCATCGGCGCACACGCTCGCTCCGCCGTCGGCGTCGCCGCGCTGCCCCTCGATTCCCCGGTCGAAATCGAAATCACGGTACGTTTCAGTTAGGCGCGCAGTCACGCTTACACGATCGGCTCGTTTACGGTATCCCCGTGACGCCGTCACAACGGCCAGATTCATGCCATCCGCGCGCATGAATTCGATAAAGGACGCTGCTCAGTCCGAGGTTCCAAGCCCTCGCGTCCGGTAGGCGGTGTCTTTGTCCATGTTCCAGCCGGCGAGCATTCCGTAGCCGAGGAGTTGGTCGCTGAGTTTGGCTAGGCGGTACTCGGGGTCGGCTTCCAGGGCGAGTTGCAGGTATTGGTGGGCTTTGCTTCCGCGGCCTTCCCACCAGTTGATGTAGCCGATGGCTGTGAGGAGGGGCGCGGAGTGTT